>CALGPA010000021.1 GCA_937960795.1 uncultured bacterium
ACGGCAAGCTCTGAGATCTCCTTGGTCTTGCGGTTTACCAGCTCGAGCTTCTCAAGACGATTTTCGCCATGGATCTCTTGGACGACGGTGTCCCAGATGAATTCCATCTTGGGATTGTTGAAGGCGCGATTTTGGATGATCTTCTGAGCGCGCAGCTCATCACGGCGATGGATTACGTAGACTTTTTTAGCGAATCTGGTGAGGAAAATGCCTTCTTCGATGGCGCTATCACCGCCGCCGACCACGGCGACTGTTTTGTCTCGATACAGCGCACCATCACAGGTGGCGCAATATGACACACCGCGTCCGGTGAGCCGCTCTTCCCCAGGCACATTCAGGCGCCTGGGATGGGCTCCCGTGCAGATCACGACACTCTTGGCGCGATATTTGCCGGCAGTAGTCTCGATCACCTTGCAAAGCCCTTCGAGCCCCATTGCGATGATCTCTTCATCAAAAAACTCTGCGCCAAAGCGCTCTGCTTGAGCACGCATCTTGCTGGTGAGCTCAAAGCCTGAAAGAGATTCTTCAAAACCGGGGTAGTTCTCGACTTCATCGGTCACATTGATCTGTCCGCCGACGATTGCTTTTTCGAAGATGGCGGTCTTGAGACCGCCTCTGGCGCTATAGATAGCAGCGCTGAGCCCTGCAGGACCCGCGCCGATAATAATCACATCATATCTCATAATAACCTCAATAAATTTTGCACTATGATACAATATCTATGACTAAGGCAGTTTCGTCAAGCACAAAGCGCTTTATCCTTGACATAAAAGTGCCGCAGAGCAGCCTTGTTTGAAATCGATATAATGGGAATACTATAATGCGAGCTATTGTACTATTGAGCGGAGGGATGGACTCTCTGGTGACCGCGGCTATCGCCCACAAGGAATGCAGTGAGCTATATTTCTTGCATTTTTCTTATGGGCAGAGAACTCAAGAGCGAGAATTGAAGGCTTTTTGGGATATTTCCCGACGCTATGAAGCCAAAGACGCACGCGTGATCGACTATCAGTGGTTAGCAGAGATCAAGGGCTCTTCTTTGACGGATTCATCTTTGGAGATCAAGGAAGGCGCGCAGGGCATTCCAAACAGCTATGTGCCCTTTCGCAATGCCACTATGCTCTGTGCGGCAACGGCGTGGGCAGAAGTGCTCAAAGCCGACGCCATCTATATCGGAGCGGTTCAGGAAGATTCTTCCGGTTATCCCGACTGCAGAGAGAGCTTTTTTGATGCTTTTGAGCGAGTCATCAAGGAAGGAACGGTGGATAGCAATCTCAAGATCAAATGCCCCGTCATCCATATGAGCAAAGCTGAGATAGTGGCTCAGGGCTTGGCGATGGATGCGCCATTTGAGCTGTCTTGGAGCTGCTATACAGCATCCGATCTTGCCTGTGGCGAATGCCCCAGTTGCCGCTTGCGCTTGGCAGCATTTGCCAAAGCCGGCAGCATTGATCCCATCAAATACAAAGGTTGAACATGAAAAAGAAGATACTCTTGATCCTGACAGGTGGCACAATCTCGATGAAAAGTGTGGGTAATATGGGCGTTGTGCCCAGCTCCGAGCTTGCGGACTTTCTCACACAATTTCCGCAGTTAAACTCTGTGGCAAATGTGGAAGTCATGGATCATCTGAATATCCCGAGTCCATATATGACACCCCAGATGATGTTTGGGCTGGCAAAGCTGATCGACACAAAGATATTGGCGTATGATGGCATCGTGGTGACGCATGGTACAGATACTTTGGAAGAAAGCGCTTTCTTGGCGGATCTGCTCTTGACCACGAGAAAGCCTGTAGTTTTTACGGCAGCTATGCGCAGCGGTGGTGACTTGGGCTTGGATGGGCCGCGGAACATCATCGGCAGCGTGCGCGTGGCGAGCCACCCTGAAAGCTTTGACAAAGGAGTCTTGGTAGTGATGAACGATGAAGTGCACACGGCGCGCGATGTGGTGAAATCCGATAGCGGCAAGGTGGATGCCTTCACCAGCCCTGGCTTGGGCCCGCTTGGCATAGTGGATCCCGACACGGTGGTCTATCACAGAGCGAGCTTGTATCGTGAAAGCGTCTGGACCGAAGAGATAGACCACAGAGTGGATCTGATCAAAGCCGTTAGCGGTCTGGATGGGAAATTCATCGAGTGCAGCATAGAGAGTGGATCTCGTGGGATCGTCATCGAAGCATTTGGCAGGGGCAATCTTCCCAAAGAAGTGCTGCCCTACCTTCGCAAAGCATTGGTTCAAGACATCGTCGTGGTGATTGCATCTCGCACTCACACGGGAAGGGTCTTGCCGGAATATGGTTATGATGGTGGGGGCAAGAACCTGCAGGATATGGGCGCTATCTTGGCAGGCGATCTGCAAGGGGTCAAGGTGCGGCTCAAGCTGATGGCGCTCTTTGGGAAGTATGACGACCCGGCATTGGTGAAGAGATTTTTTAGCCAATCACAAAATCAGGAGTAGAAGATGAGAATAGCTTTTTTGGGACCCGCACCCCCCTTTCGTGGTGGCATAGCGAATTTTGCCAAGCATCTGGCCAACGAAATGGCCAGCCAAGGTCATGAGATCTGTTTCTTTAACTTCAAGCAGCAATATCCCAAGCTGCTCTTCCCTGCAGATGCTCAGGAAGACGATGTTCAGCCCATGCATGAATCCCTACGGATTCTCACGCCCTTTCTGCCGCATACATGGAAAAAGACGGTTGTCGCCATCAATAATTGGCAACCTGATCGCTTGATCATATCGTGGTGGATTCCCTTTTTTGCCATGGCATATGGCTATATTGCCCGCAGAGTAAAGGATTGCCACATCAGCATCTTGGCGCACAATATCGAGCCGCATGAAGATTGGATCGGCACTCGCAGCTTACTGCGCTATGCCTTTGAGCCCGCAGACAGCGTGGTCGTGCTCAGCAAGTCTTGCCTTTTGGATCTTAAGAGATATCTGCCCAGCAGGATAGTGAAACGCTCTGTTCTGGGCTTTCACCCTATATATGACAATCACTTAGGCGATACTCAGAAGATCAATAGCGATCCTTGCATACTCTTTTTTGGGCTGATCAAGGAGTATAAAGGGCTGGATCTGCTCTTGGAAGCGATGCCCATCATACGGGTCGCCATCCCCAAGATAAAGCTGATGGTAGCAGGCAGCATCTATGGGAAAGAAGCTCCCTATCGGGAAATGATCGAGAGATTCAAGCTCGGCGATGCGGTTGAGACGGATTTCCGCTATATCAGCGATGAGGAAGTTGGCAGATATTTTCGCCAAGCAGATCTCTGCATCTTGCCATATAAGACGGCTACTCAGAGCGGAGTCATCGCCACGGCTTATAGCTATGACACCCCCGTGGTGGCATCTAACGTGGGCGGACTCAGCGAATATATCGAAGATGGCGTCAGCGGAATCTTGGTTCCCCCAAATGATCCACCGGCCTTGGCTGCGGCAGTCATACGCTTCTATGGCAACGATCTTCTTAGACCGATGCAAGAAGCTATCATCACTTACAAAGAAAAAAATACTTGGACACAGCTGGCAAAGCTAATCTTGGCGAGATGAAGATCCTTTTGATCAGCTACTACTTTCCGCCCTGCGGCGGCGCTCCCGTGCAAAGATGGCTCAGACTCTTGCCCTATCTGACACAGAAGGGACACAAAGTGACGGTGATCTGCTCCAAAGACGGAGACTATCCCTTCATCGATGAGCGCTTGCTCAAGCTGGTGCCGCCATCGGTCAAGATCATCCGCGTGCGTGCTCTTGGAATGGCGAAAATCTGGAATATGCTCAGCGGTTCCAAATCACGGATGCCATATGGCAGTATACCCCAAAAGAGCTCACTCATCGCCCAGCTCTTGATCTGGCTGCGGCTCAATCTCATCATCCCTGATCTGCGTGTCTTGTGGAACGCGGCGGCAAAAAAAGCTGCTCTCAGCGAGCTGAGCAAGATCCCCTATGATCTCATGATTAGCACAGGGCCCCCGCATAGTAGTCACCTGATCGCAATAAGCATTGCGCAAAGCTTGAGAATCAGATGGTTTGCGGACTTTCGCGATCCCATGAGCAAGATCCACTATCTCAGGCTGCATCCCCCCTCTAGATTTGCTATGCGGAAGCTGGAGCGAATGGAAAAGGAGATCGTCAGCAGCGCAGATCAGTGTCTGGTGGTATCTTCTGCCATCTCGGACGCTCTGCCTGTGGGGAAGAAACTGGTGATCCATAATGGCTATGAAGCTCGTGATTTTGAAGGCATCATACACACAAAGAGCCCGATCATGCGGATCAAGTACGTGGGGCAAATCACAGCGGGGCAAGATATCAGACTCTTTGCTGAGCTGCTGAGGGACTTGCGGCGGGACTATCGGCTGTCCATGATCGGCACTCAGCTGTCGGAAGATGATCAAGCTCTTTTACATCAAGCTTGCGGTGACAAGCTCAGAATCAAGAGCTTTGTGCCGCATGATCAGGCCATAAAGGAGATGGTGGATAGCGATCTCTTGCTGCTCATCATCAATCGCTTAGAAGACAATCAGGGCATCCTTACCACCAAGCTCTTCGAGTATCTGGCGTCGCGCAGTCCGATCCTTTGCCTAGGCTCTGAAGACACCGCGGCAGCTGCCATCATCAAGGATTCAGGGGCAGGGCAGAGCTTTGATTATCATGAGATAGCCCGAGCAAAACAGTGGCTGAGCGAGCTACCCAAAGGCTTGCGAACAAGTGGCAGGATCGATCATTATTGCGTTGCAAGACAAGCTGATATCCTACTTGACGCTATCGATTCCAAAATAGGGGTTGACAAATAATCGATCTTAAACATTGTGGCTTAAATTATTAACTAAAACAAAGAGGAAATAATGCCACAACACAAATCGCCACTAAAACGCATGGGTACAGACAAAAAAAGAAACGCCCGCAACAACTTCGTCAAACGCACTATCAGATCACTTAGCAAAGAGATGCAGCAAAACCCTGAAAACCGTGATGAGCAGCTGAACAAGCTCTATGCTCAGCTCGATAAAGCTGCCAAAAAGGGCATCATCCACAAACGCACTGCCAGCCGCAGAAAAGCTCGCTTGGCAGCCTTTGTAAACAAGAGCAAAGCCTAAACCCTCACACAGGGGTCTGGTGGCAAAGAAGAGAAAACGCCCCAGCTTCGTCAAGAAAGCAGCACGGTGGCTTCTTTTTGTCCATCTATGGTATTGGGGGATCATTGCAATACTGTGTATCCTATACAGCTTTGTAAATCCCCCGATCACACCAATCATGATCCAACGCTACCTCATTCGTGGCTATCCCATCTCCAAAAGACACTATATCCCCTTAGAACGAATCCCCCAAAGCAGCAGCGCTATGCTGATTACGCTCGAAGATGGGAGCTTCTATGGGCATCACGGATTTGAGTGGAAGATGATCAAAGAAGCTCGCAAAAAGAACAAAGCCGCGGGCAAGATCATCTTCGGCGGCTCAACGCTCAGCAATCAATTGGCACGAACACTATTTCTGACTACCGATCGGAACTATCTTCGCAAGTATCTGGAAGCTCAAGCGACTGTGATCATGGAGCTGATCATGAGCAAAAACAGGATCTTGGAGCTGTATCTGAACTACGCGGAATGGGGCAAGGGGATCTATGGGATCGAAACTGCCGCCAGACACTACTATAAGCGTAGCGCCGCGGATCTGGGCAAAGAGCTCACGATGAAGCTGCTCTCCATCCTTTCAAGTCCCATCCGATATGGCCCCGAGAGCTATTCTTCATCCCCTTCCGCCAGAGCACGCATGCAGCTCTTAAGGACATATTACTGATGGAAGAAAGGTTTTTGTACCACATCTGGGACGAAGGTCACCTGCACTACGATCTTAGGACCATCAACGGCGACCCGATCAAGATCATCTATCATGGTCAATTTAATACTGGCAGAGGACCTGACTTTAAGAACGCTATCATCGCAATCAATGATTCCGAACTCAGGGGAGATATCGAGATTCATCTGAAGACCACCGACTGGCAAGCGCATAGCCATCATGAAGATGCCTATTACAACGATGTAATCCTGCATGTGGTCTTGGAGCACAATTCCCCCTATGCTCAGACGATCAAGGAAGACTCCGCCGCTTGCGAGATCTTGAGCCTGAAGAATCAGCTCTCGGAAGACATCCAAAAGCTGTGGCAAGAGCACGATGAAAACAAGAGCCCTGCGGTGTATTGCGATCTGCTCTCCGCCATCGATAGTGACAGGCTGATCAGCATCTTGCATATGGCGGGAAAACGAAGATTTGAAGCCAAGTGCAAGAGATTCAATGCCGCACTGAGCCTTAGCAGCTTTGACCAAATCTTCTATGAGGGCATCTTTGAAGCCTTGGGCTACTCCAAGAATAAGCTTAACACGCTTCAGATCGCCCAAAGCTTGCCGATCGCCGAGCTTCGCCGATTCAAGCATGAAGGACTCACCAAAAGCCAACTTTGCAGCATCTATCTATGCAGCTTTGCTTTGCTACAGACGTCGCCCAAGCTGCTCTCTGAAGAACTTACAAATGAGATCTATCGGGATTTTGAAGCACAAAGATGGTATGCAAAAAACAAACAGATAGATTGGCAGCTCTTTCGAGTGCGCCCACAGAATCACCCTATCCACCGCATCACCTACATCAGTGATCTGATCTGGGAATATGCGGATCAGGGCTTGTTGAGCTCGTTTTGCACACAGATCGAGCTACAGGATGATCTCAGAAGGGGCTTCGACAGCATGTGGATTCCGCGCCAAGCACTTGCGGGAAAGAAGGCTTCGAAGCTGGGACAGGGCGTCGTGGAAAACATCTATCTGAACATCTTTCTGCCCGTCATGAAGATCTGGAAGGAGAAGATGGGAGATGACACCCGCTCGATCTTTGCTGCCTATAGCGAGCTGAAGCCCCTGCAGGAGAATCACATCACTCGCTTTATGCATCGCTATCTGAATCCGTCACAGCTCAAGCTGGCTAAGAGCAAAGCAATCTATCAACAGGGCTTGATGGATATCTACCACCGATATTGCGATTGGCACAGCTGCAAAGAGTGCCTATCAAAGCACAAATCAGCAGAATAAGCAAATCAGCTCAGTCTGAAGGTCAGACGGTGGGTCGGGCAAGCTCCCCAGGTCGCCAGAGCTTCATAGTGGCGGCGAGTGGCATATCCTTTGTGAGTGGCAAAACCATATTCAGGATAGATGCTATCCATCTCTCTCATTAGATCGTCTCTGTGCACCTTTGCTAGAATAGATGCTGCCGAGATGCAGGCATGCAATTGATCTCCCTTTATCACAGCTTCTCCCATGATTCCATCAGGGCGATCCTTGCCATCGATCAGGGCATATGACGCCTGGTTTTTGAGCGCATCGTAGACCATCTCAAATCCCTTGAGACTGGCAGCACGGATGTTTATCTGATCAATCACCTTTGCTTCCACACACACGATGTGATATGCCAAAGCTCTGCGCTTAATCTCGCCCGAGAGCAGTTCTCTTTTCCCTGCCGAGATCAGCTTTGAGTCTTTGATCCCCGGGATGGGATCTTGATAGTCAAGGATGACTGCCGCGATTACGACAGGCCCTGCCAGAGCGCCGCGACCCGCTTCATCAATACCCATGAGCCCCATGATGCCCCGCGCTTTGATCAGCTCCAAGTCTTTGGCATAAAGCGGCATCAGGGTCTTCCCAGAACAAAGAAAAGGCGATAGTGACGGTGGTCAAGTCCACTGAGTTTTTTAGGATAGAAATTTGTCTTACTATCGGTGCTGTGAATCGCCAAGAGCCTTAGCGGGCTTGCTTCGATGACCCTGGTCAATTCTTCAACTAGATAGACTCTTTGTTGATGCTCTTCTGTGTGCAAGCTATATGCAGCCCCTTGCACTTTAAAGAGATAGAGCTGGGAGATTTGCCGTCTTTGCCCCGGCTCATAATAGGCCTTGTGGATCAGGTGCGCATCCTTCTCTTGCTGATGATTGACCAGTTCGCTGAAGTTTTCCATGCTATTGAGCAGTGTCGATATATCAAAGATAAAGATCCCTTGGGGCGACAAGGCTTTCTCAATCTCGAGAAGGCATTGGCTGAGTTCGGACAGATTCTTAAGATAGTTTATGCTATCAAAAAGACAGATGATCAGGTCATAGTCTCTTCCCGGGATGGGATCAGTCAGCGATGCTTGGTAGAGATGGGGGCTATGGCGCTTGCTGTCAGCATTGACGAGCATCTGGGCGGAAAGATCGCATGCATCGACCTCATATCCTGCCTGCACAAAGCGAGCCGAGACATTTGCTGTGCCACACGCCAGCTCCAGGATCCGCGTAAGCTTTGTCTTGGAATATATGCGATGCCAAAGCATAATCCGCTCATACCACAGATGATAATCCACATGTGCCATATAAGAATCATAGCGATCGGCAAAGAAGCCATAGGAGCCACTGCCATCAATGAGACACTTTCTCGCTTCTGCATAGGGAATCATGCTGGGATCCATCCAGCTTTGGCAGAGCTCTTCTGCCAGATGCACTGCAGCTCGTAAGTTAGCGGGATCGTCATCAAAATATTCCCCACCCAGACAGAGCTTGATGCTCTTCTCTCCCAAGATAAAGTGCAAAAAACCTTCAGGATTGGAGCTGATGATACAAGAAGCCACTTCAGGCAGAGAGCTCACAAGGATCTTCAGAGGAACTTTCTGCCGATAGAAGGTGGTCAAGAGTTCAATCTCTCGATGCTTGTAGTCGCTTAAAAATCCCTGCGCATAAGAGTCGCTCTTGAGCACATAGAGCAGATGACTTTTCAGAATCTCTTCCAGATTGGCTTTGATGGATCCCGATCTCGGTGGGAGATACAAGATCCCAAAGCCCGTGCACACGTGTAGTATAGGCTCATTTTGAGCGCTCTTTTCCGCCATCTGAAAGTGCTGCAGCGCAATCAGCTCATTTTGATCTTGCAGCGACGAAGCGCCATCCGCGAAGATCCGCAGGTCGGTATCAGGCTGGAGTGGATGATATCTGAGCGCTTGCCGAGCTTGGTCATCTCTGAGATACAGAGCAAGCTTCATGACTTCTTGTCGCTACTCCCCGGCTTGGTGAGCGGTGTATCCAATTTGCAAAGATCGCATTGCTCCGGACTCCACAGCGGCAGATCAAGCGTTAGTAAGCTTTCCACAGGAACTCCAAAATCAGCATTTCCTGAGCTCCGATCCACCAAAAGACCGACCGCGACAACTTCTATGCCCCGATCCACTGCGCATTTGATCACTTCTTTGACGCTAGATCCCGTGGAGACGATGTCTTCGATGATGATGGCTTTGCGTGTCTGAGAAAGGTCAAAACCACTGCGAAAGACCATCTCGCCATCTTTTCTTTGGGTGAAGACAAAATCTTTGCTCAGCGCTCTGGCAACTTCGAAGGCAAGGACGATCGCGCCATAGGCAGGACCGATCACGACATCGAAATTATAGTCTTGCAGTCTTTTTGCCAGTCTTTTGCATAGAGTGTGAGTAGCTTCAGGATTCTGCAAAACGCGGATCTTTTCGATGTATTGATTGCTGTGATTTCCGCTGGTAAGCAGGAAATGCCCTTCCATTAGAGCTTGTTCCTTAAGTAGGATCTGTCTCGTCAAGTATGCGTCATCGAGATTTTCCAAGAGCTCTCTTGCTTCTTCTTCCACATCGGATAAGACCTGCAGTTCTATCATATACATATCCCCTGCCATGGATGGATACATGCTCAGGATTCTCTCATTTTGAAGAAACACTTCATATCCTGTATCCGCAAGATATGCCTTTGCCATCTCTGCTTCAAAGATATCGGTATAGCTGGCTATGGTGACAATGTCTTTTTTCATGCTCTGCTCCTTTTCCAAAAAAAGGGGCGGTTGCAACCACCCCTATCGTTTAGGATATTGATCTCAGCCTTTGCCGATCTCAATTCCACGCTTGATAGCTTTGAGGTTGAGCTCCAGAAGCTCGGGATTCTTTGCCTTCATAAAGCTGGTCAGATCTTCTTCCATGGTCTCATACCTGATCAGATCGGTCTTCCCTATGATGATGCCGATTGCCAGCATATTGAGCACCATGGTGTTGCCGATCTCAAGAGCAATATCGCTCATGGGCGAAGCAATCTTGATGATATCATCGCGTTTGCAGCCATGAGGACACATGTTGGTATTGTAGATGAGGATTCCGCCGGGGCGGATGGAAGGAGCAAATTTGTCTATGGAAGGCTGATTGAGCGCTACCAAGACATCGGGGAAACTGACTATCGGGGACGCGATGGGTTCTTCTGAGACCACGGTGGAGACATTTGCCGTGCCGCCACGCATCTCAGGACCATAGGATGGAAGCCACGATACGTTTTTGCCTTCAGACATTCCTGCCTTAGCGATGAATTTGCCAATGGTGAGAACGCCTTGTCCGCCGAATCCTGCACAGATCAATTCAGTAGTCATCATTCCGCTCCTTTGTCTCTAAAGCAGCCCGTTTTAAAGAAGGGAAGCATATGTTCTTTTGCCCAATCGCGGGATTTGAGAGGATCCAAGCCCCAGTTTGTCGGGCAAGTGGAGATGAATTCCACAAAGGTAAATCCACGACCTTCTTTGTTATACTGAATCGCCTTGGACACAGCTTTCTTGGCCTTCATGATATCCGCAGGAGTCAAAAGAGATACACGCTCGATATAATATGGCGAGATCAATGTATCCAAGAGCTCACACACGCGAATGGGATGGCCGATATCGGCTGTATCACGTCCATAGGGGCTTGTGGTGGTCTTCATATCTGGCAGAGTAGTGGGCGCCATCTGACCACCGGTCATGCCATAAATGGCATTGTTAACAAAGAATACCGACATCTGCTCGCCACGATTGGCAGCATGCACGATCTCTGCGGTGCCGATGGCAGCGAGATCTCCGTCACCTTGATAGGTAAAGACATGCATGTCTGGTCTGGCGCGTTTCATGCCGGTCGCCACTGCAGGAGCGCGTCCGTGAGCAGCTTGAGCCATGTCGAAATTGAAGAATTTGTAGGCAAAGACTGAGCAGCCAACCGGTGCTACACCGGTCATTTTGTTGATCAATCCCTGTTCGTCCACAGCTTCTGCGATCAGGCGATGTGCCACACCATGCAGACAGCCGGGGCAATAGGTGAAGGGTATTTGAGTGAGAGACTCTGGTCTATATGCTATTTTTTCCACGTTCTACTCCTTAAAAACAAGCTTCGAGCTTTTCTTTGATTTCCGCGGGAGTAAAGACTACTCCGCCTACTTTGCCCCAGAATTCGACAGGGACTTTTCCGGCTACGGCTATCTTGACATCGTCCAGCATCTGACCGGTATTCAGCTCAAAGACATATACTTTTTTGACATTTGGACCGATGGCTTCGGCGATGGCTTCATAGGGATAAGGCCATACGTTGATCGGGCGAATCATGCCAACGCTCTTGCCGTCTTTTTTTAGCTCGTTGATGGCAGACTTGACGATGCGGGAAGCAGTTCCCCATGCTACGCAAAGCACTTCATTGTCATCCGAGACATCATAGCTTTCATAGCTGATCTCATTTTTCTCAATCTCAGCATACTTTTTGTAGAGATTGTTCACATGCTGTTCCAAAACCACAGGATCTATCTCGAGGGAATTGATCTCGTGATGGTGCTTTTTGTCGCCGTCTTCATTGGGGCGAATGCACCAGGAATCGTGCTGCTTGGGCATTTCTTCGATCTCAGCATCAGTGAGGGCTTCCTTAAATTCCACCGGCTCCATCATCTGCCCGAGCATGCCGTCTGCCAATATCATGACAGGATTGCGATATTTGTCCGCAAGATCAAAAGCATCTGACGCCATGTCGGCAAATTCTTGAACAGAAGCAGGAGCCATGACGATGAGACGATAGTCTCCATGGCCTCCGCCTTTGGTAGCTTGATAATAGTCCCCTTGGGCAGGCTGGATATCACCCAAGCCGGGACCGCCACGCTGGACGTTTACGATCACTGCCGGCAATTGAGCTCCGGCAATATAGGAGATTCCTTCCATCTTCAAGGAGATGCCGGGAGAAGAAGATGAGGTCATCACTCTTTTCCCACAACCGGCTGCTCCATAGACCATATTGATGGCAGAGACTTCACTTTCTGCCTGCAAAAAGGTGCCATTTACCTTGGGCATCATACGTGCCATATATTCGATCAATTCGCTTTGAGGAGTGATGGGATAGGCAAAATACAATCTGCAACCACTGCGAATCGCAGCTTCTGCCACAGCTTCATTTCCTTTCATCAATATCTTCGCCATTATTACCTCACTTCTCAACCGTTATTGCCACATCCGGGCAGGTTACATAGCACATCTTGCATGCGATGCACTTTTCTTGCTCAAAACATTCCGCATAGTGATAGCCTTTGGCATTGATCTTCTCCGAAAAACGAATGATCTTCTTCGGGCAAGCTGCAATGCATAAGCCACAGCCTTTGCAGTAGTTTGGGTCAACCGTCATTCTTGGCATGGTTGTACTCCTTAAGTGTATTTTTCTCTGTAGTGATATCAGCTTAAGATCGACTATTCTGTCAACCACTTTTGTGCTGTTCTCGCATTTTTAGCGTAGCCTGCCCCGTCACATATTGCTCTTCGCCATGATGCCGATGCTCTCAGACGCCCCGCAGCCTGCATCTTACGAAAAAGGATTTGACACACAGCTTGTCATCCAAAAGCATGACTTTGTCTCTTCGAAGATACAAATACACAACACAAAAGGAAGAATCATGGAAGAAAATAAAGTCATATATTCGATGGCAGGAGTCGGCAAAGTAGTGGACGGCAACAAACACATCCTCAAGGATATCTATCTGGGCTATTACTACGGCGCCAAGATCGGTGTCGTGGGCCTCAATGGATCCGGCAAGAGCACACTACTGAAGATCATGGCAGGGTTGGATGACGACTATCTGGGTGAAGTGGCAATGTCCAAAGGCTACAGCATCGGCTATCTTGAACAGGATCCACAGCTCGATCCCGATGCCACCGTGATGTCAGTGGTGGAAGAAGCAGCAGCCGAGACCATCGCTCTCCTTTCTCGATTTGACGAGATCAATATGAAGTTTGCCGAGCCTATGTCTGATGAAGAGATGGACGCTCTGCTCATCGAACAAGGCAAGGTGCAAGATGCCCTTGATGCTGCCAATGCCTGGGATCTCCAGAGCCGGCTTGAACTGGCCATGGATGCCCTGCGCTGCCCTCCCGGAGATATGCTGATTAAGCAGATATCAGGCGGAGAACGCCGCCGTGTAGCGCTCACCAGACTACTGCTCCAAAAGCCGGATATTCTGCTCTTGGATGAGCCCACAAACCACCTGGACGCCGAGACCATTCTTTGGTTGGAGCATCATCTTCACGCCTACAAAGGCACTGTCATCGCCATCACTCACGATCGCTATTTCCTGGATAACGTTGCGGGCTGGATCCTGGAGCTGGATCGCGGTGAAGGGATCCCATACCAAGGAAACTACTCATCTTGGCTGGAACAAAAGCAGATCCGCCTAGCCCAGGAGCAGCGTGGTGAGAAAAAACGCCAAAAAGCCTTGGCTGATGAGCTGGAATGGATCCGCAGCAGCCCCAAGGCACGGCAAGCAAAGAGTAAAGCACGCATCAGGGAATTTGAACAACTCTCCGAGAAAAGCTATAATCAAGAAAATACCACAGATCAGATCGTTATCTTCCCCGGGCCCAAGCTGGGAAACAGCGTGATACAGGTGCAGGGACTCAGCAAAGCCTATGGCGAAAAGCTGCTTTTTGAGGATCTGGATTTTAATCTTCCCCCGGGAGGAATCGTAGGCATCATCGGTCCCAATGGTGCCGGCAAGACCACTCTCTTTGACATGATCGTCGAAAAGATCCGCCCCGATAGCGGCACGATCAATATGGGCGAGACCGTCAAGCTCTCATATGTAGATCAAAGCCGCATGATGGATAGCGACAAGACTCTCCTTCAGCTAATCGGCGATGGACGCGACGTTCTGAAGATCGGCAACAGGGAGATGAACACTCGCGAGTATATCAGCAAGTTCAATTTCTCCAGCAAAGAACACATCAAGCCCATCAATATCCTCAGCGGCGGAGAAAAGAACCGCGCATATCTAGCCCTATCCCTGCAAGCAGGCGGCAATGTTCTGCTCTTGGACGAACCCACCAATGATCTTGATGTTTACACCATCCACGCTCTGGAAGAAGCCCTTCTGAGTTTTGCCGGATGCGTAGTGGTGATTAGCCATGATAGATACTTCCTGGATCGCATCTGCACCCATATCCTTGCCTTTGAGGGTGAGAGCCAAGTCAAGTGGTTTGAAGGAAACTTCAGTGACTATGAAGAGAACAAACTCATGAGATTGGGAGAGAAAGCACTGATTCCCAAGCGGATTACGTATCGCAAGCTCAGCCGAGTCTAAGATAGCGGGACAGATGCCCATGAGCATGAGGCAGGCACGATAGCTGCGAGATGATTGGGCACATATTCCTTTAATTATGGCAATTATTGCCCTTGGTTTACAGCTTTTGGGCGAATGTGCCTAAGTCCTTATCTTCCCATCCCTTGCTCACTATAGCGGTGAGCGAGCGGTGAGAGAGGCATCAGAAAGCCTGCAAAATAGAGCCTTAGCGTGGTTTTCTTGGCTAGTGGCGAGCTCAATCTTCCTTGCCTTCGCCAAAGATCTCGGGATTTTCATCGATAAACTGGCGGTGAAAGATCCAAAATGCGGAGTCATTATCCTTCTTGAGTTTGATGTGAAGATATCCGATTGCGGACACCACAAATGCCCCGATGGTATCCACAATGAGATCCTGCATAGTATCCAGCACACCCAGTCTGGTGTCAAAGACTCCATAGAGCTCTTCAAGGTTGCGGGCTTTTTGCATGTTCACGCCGAGACTCGCGTCAACTAAGTACTCAAAGATCTCCCAAAGAGTTCCGATCATCACCGCAAAGCAAAAGCTGAAGAGCGCCATAAAGAAGGGACTGAGCTTCACTTCCATGCGCTTATCTTTGTTTAGGGCATAGATCAAAAGGAAGCCTATGTATGCCAAGATCACCGCAGAGACAGAGTGGAGCATCCTATCCCACCAGCGATAACGGTAGAAATAGTTGTGAATCTCGCCCAGATACATGGATGCAAAGATGAAGATCAGGATGATGATCTGAAATGGAGCGGGAATGGAGATCTTGGTGCGCTTAGTGAGTAGTGTCGGCAACATAAATAGAACCAATGTCATGATTGCAGACCAGAATATCTCCCATTGTTGCTCATAGAAATTATATGCCACGGCCAGTGCCGTGAGCACCACAAAGGTATGACGCATATAGCGTTCCAGCTTTACTGAGTTGACTTTTCTCATCCATATCTCCATCTATCTACATGTGGGCTCAATTTTTCACATACACTGTAAATGTCAAGTATAATGGCTCTCAGAAATCTGTCTATAGTAGGTGGGCTTACAAACCCCACTGGGATCAATGGACTGCTACAAACCGCCTCTTCTCTGGTTGACATGTCATCCTGACGTATTTTTGCATGTCGGGGGGGGGGGAATGACTATTGTGGACGTGTGGTCAGTGTGGAGACGGTAATGTGGGCATGGATGTTTGATTACAGGCCTATACTTGCAACGCATCCCCTAAGATAGTCATTCCGGAAT
>CALGPA010000022.1 GCA_937960795.1 uncultured bacterium
GGTGTCGCTGCGCACGTATCTGCCTTATTACTACCAACCCAAAACCAGTCACTCCATATCTTCACACACCAGCCTCCACATTAGTCATTCCTTATCTTCACCACCACCAGCCTAGCTTAGCCATTCCGTATCTTCACCACCACCAGCCCCACATTAGTCATTCCGGAAAGTCGAACGGAGTGAGGCTTATCCGGAATCCATAATCTGCCCACAGATTGACACTAATCTGCACAGATTAGGTTTAGAGGGTTGAGAAGCATGACCCAAGCTCCTGCCCGGATGGGCGGCTAAAAGCCGCCCCTACACTAATATGCGGCTAGATGCCGCAACTACACAGCCATGCCTGCAGCTTGTTACGCGACAAGATGTCGCGTCTACTATTGGCGGCTTAAAGCCGCCCCCACAATAGTCATTCCGGGCTTGACCCGGAATCTAAAATACACACAGATTTCACGCATTCTATCACAAGTCCTTATCCGCTATGTTTGCACAGCCTCGGTTTCATCATGCTCTCTTGATAGCCTCCGATAGGCCTCCCCTGCCGGGCTCAAGAAAGGTTCAAGAGGGTCTTGAGTGAAACAAAAGCCGGAAGACGATCAAGATCCGTAACCAATATGGCCCAGACTTCAGCAAGCAAAACTTTATAACCCGATCTTGATGATCCGTTCAATCCTTGCTTTATCTTTGATCAACTGATTGCAGCCGGCTCCGCATATTATCGCAGATAATGCCTCATCCTCTCGATTTGAGCAACCTTTAGCAAAGTGGGCTTTCTGACTATCTCCATCAGAAAGTCAGAAAATGATTGACAGACAGATAGGCTTCTGCAGAATTGCATCATGTATATGCAAGATTACTGCATGTGACTGACAAAAAATGAGATATGATAGTGACGTCGGGCAGCCCTAGTCTTGATCATCAGCAAAATCTGAAGGTTTTGGATCAAGCGATGCTACCAATCAGGAAATGTAATAGCATAATGACGGCATGGCAGTGGAAATGATTCCACATCATGCTACCGGACATATGGACAGCTTGTCTATGCTTGATATAGAACATAATCAGGCATTTCAAGACTGGATAAAATGAGTTTAAGGAGTATAGAGCAAAAGAAAACATGACTTTAGCTAAGGATAAGAGACAGATGATCCTCGATATAGCCACGAGGATTTTTTTACGTTATGGCTATGCGAAGACTTCCCTGGATGAGATAGCATCCGAGGCGAAGATCGCCAAAGGGACGATATACTACTATTTTTCCAGTAAGGACGAGCTCTTTGTGAATGTGGTATCAGAGCAAAGCAAGGAACTAATCAATGATATTGAGCAAAAGCTAAACACAAAACAAGGCTTTGAAGAGAAGCTTCGCTTTTTCTTGCACGCTCCGGTGGAATATGTCTGCGATAAGATGCCAATCTGGATTGATGGGATCAAGAATATTCCCTTTCACTACAAAGAGTATTTTGAGAAGTATCGGGAAGCCAACCGAGCCAAGATGCTTGAGATGCTTCAAGGGATCATCGATGAGGGGATCAAAGAAGACATGATCTCGGACGTGATCATTCCCGATCGTCTTTGCGAGATCATCAATGATTGGTTTCTTTTGGGAGATCTCTCTGTGATGGTTGTGGATTTTGAAGGTCTTTTGCATAGGGTAAATCGTGATCGTGAACTGATCACAAATCTAATACTATATGGAATTTTGAAAAGAGGTTAACGATGAAGAGATGGATCACCGTTATACTTGGCATCAGCCTCAGTTTATCTTTGGCGGCGATCTCCTTGCAAGAAAGCTTGGAGATGGCGCTGAAGAACAACAACGAGCTCCTCATGGCCAAGGAAGAAGTATACAAAGCCGAACAAACTTACCGTGAAGTTCGCGGCTCTTTGTTGCCCCAAGTGGCGCTGCAGGGAAATTATGCTCTGAGCAAGACCTATCTCCCGGATAGTGCAACCGGCGGCATGCCGAGCGTCAGCTCTATGTTGGACGCGTCCACTGCGACTGACAATGAAAACACCATAGCCGGAGCGCTGGATGGGATCTTGGCCGGGATCATGCCCGGCTCTCCCCAAGAAGAGGGTTCTCTGGCCATGCAGCTGAAGATGGACCAAGTACTCTTTTTGGGAGGGAAATTGGTCAATGGTATTCGAGCGGTAGATAGGTATCGCAGCATCCAAAAGCTGAGCTATGAATTGGTGGAAGAAGAAGTAATACTTGCGACCACGAAGGCATTTTACCAAGTGATCCTTGCCGGCAAACTGGCAGATATCCAGCAGGAAGGCCTGCGCACTGCACAGCGTCATCTTCAAAGAGTGGAGCTGATGCATCGTGAAGGTCAGCTTTCAGAGTTTGAGCTTCTGGGCGCGCGTCTGGAAGTGGCAAAGCTGGAGCCTCAGGTCTTGGCAGCTCAGAATCAGTATGATCTGGCCTTAGCAGCATTTCGCCAAAGGATCGGGGCAGAAGATTCAGCTTTGGTCCCCGAAGGCGAATTTGTGCTGCCGCAGATAGAAGTTACTTCGCTAGAAGAAGCTCAGAGACAAGGCTTGCAAAGTCGCATTGAATTGGAACTTTTGGACATCGCCACAGGTATCAAGGAGTTGCAATACAAGGCAGAGAAGGGAAACTTCCTGCCGAATGTAGCACTCAGTGCTTCGGCATCGCTCTTTAGCGCTGCGGATGAGTATGCGATCCAGAGAGATGATTTTGGCAGACAATATTCGATCGGAATCGGCTTTAGCTTGCCGATCTTCACCGGTCTTTCAAATAGCGCCAAGATCTCCTATGCACGTCATGACTTGGCACAGGCAAAGCTGCAAGAGCGCGATAGTCAAGAGCTCATTGAGCTGCAGATCAAGCAAAGTCATCAGAAGCTGACTCACGCTCTGGAAAACTATGCTGTTCAAGAGCAAAACATCCAGATGGCACAACGCAATCTGGAATTGGCTCAGCTACGTTTTGAAAATCAGGTGGGGATCCAATTGGAAGTCTTTGACGCACAGATCACCCTATCTTCTATCCAGCTTCAATTTAACAGCGCGATCTATGAAGTGATCGCCGCAGAAAGAGAATATAAAAAAGCAATCGGACAAAAACTGATCGTGGAGAAGATATGAAAAAGAGCATGATATACACGATAATCACCCTGAGCCTTCTGATGATGCTCAGCGCATGCGG
>CALGPA010000023.1 GCA_937960795.1 uncultured bacterium
TCTAAGTCCAGCTCTGTGATCGGACGTAGGTTGCCTGTTATGGATCTGTTCTCGGACACGATGCGTTGCGCTTCCTCAACGGCTTCCTCTTGCGTGAGCCCGGGATTGAGCACGCGGATAGCATCAGCATAGCTCATGAGGTTATTTGCTATCTTAGTAACAAGCACAGCGACCACCTCTTGTGGGTTGTCAACAGCGGGGCGGTCAACATAGCCGAAGTAGATGTCAGAATCCGATGGAAACACAAAATCAGTGGAGTTTGCCGAATAGCAATCCATCATAAGCCTAATGAGATCTAAGATCGGTTGACGAAAGAGCGTCTTCTTCATGGCGTTATTTTCTTCAACCTGCTTCTGGGTGAGGCGAAGCTGATAGCCGGAGCTGATCTTGCTTGCTTCTTGGTTGAAGGCGTCCGCAGATAAGCCATTGTCTTTTGCCAGTGAGATCTTCTTTTGCTGAATGATGTCGCCCACCTGTTGAAGCTTGGCATCGGGCGTTATATAGTGTGCATCTGCGTCACTCGGTGAGCCTATACCACCTGAAGGCAGGTCAATGCGTCGGGTTGCGCCGGTGATCAAATCTGGCGTATTTTGAAGTCCCTTCACTACGAGTGTTGAGAAGGATTGGTAATCCAAAGCTATGTCAAGATTGCTCTCACGCAGGTTTATGTTTATGTTGCCGTCAATGAGAGGATACCCGTGATCCACCCAGAAAGAGTCGGTCTCAATCATGGTCGAGAGCCAGACCACTGGGATGCGCCCGTATATGTTTGGAATCTCCGGCGACACTATCTTGATCTCGGCAAGATCTCGGTTTAGCGCAACCTCTGAGTATGTCTCCGGAGTCCATTTTGCATATATATTCACCGGAGCGGCAAGGCGTGGATCTGAATCCGTGCCAATGCGATAGTAGACAATGGCGGCCTCAGTGGGATCATCTTCTTGTGGCACGACAAAGCAGCGATCTTGCGTGATCACATCAACGACCACACGCTTGTCGGTTTGGCTCCAATGCAGGGATAGTCCAACCTTGCCGGTAAGTTCTGCCATGCGATCCGAGATTAAAAGCCTCTGCCAGAGCTTTGAGCTTTTGAT
>CALGPA010000024.1 GCA_937960795.1 uncultured bacterium
TTCTCACCGCTTGCACGCTCGACCGGTGAGCGACCGGTGAGGGAGGCATGAGCGCGCCATAATTATCAAGCACTTACGAGCCTGATTTTGGAGGATAATCCCGGGAATCCGGCTGATTGTGGAAAACTATCATCAGCACTTTTTTAAGAAAGCATCACAAACGCTCTTGCAATTGCTCAGAATCGTTTATTCTATCAGTATACAAAAGGAGGAATCATGGTTCGTCAGCTTGTTCTTCGGAATCGGAGTTATCGTCGTTTTGATGAGTCGCAAAAGATAAGTAAGCAGACTCTACGGGATTTGGTGGATCTGGCGCGTCTATCTGCCAGCGCGGCAAATCTTCAGAATCTGCGCTTCTGGCTGGTGGACCACCCCAATGACGGTGTATTTGGCTGTCTGCGCTGGGCAAACTACCTCAAGGACTGGGAAGGACCGCTTCAGGGAGAGCGTCCCAGTGCTTACATCATCATTCTGGGTCCATGCAAGTTCACGAAGTTTACCAGCTATGATGTCGGTATTGCGTGTCAGAGCATGCTACTTGGTGCTACAGAGATAGGTCTGGGCGGCTGCATGATCGCGTCTGTGGATAAAGATAAGCTTCATAAGCTGCAGAATATCCCCCCTGATTGGGAGATAATGCTTGTCCTGGCGCTCGGAGTTCCGTCAGAGGAAGTGGTGATAGATACCATTGGTGTGGGTGAAAATATCGAGTACTATCGCGATGAAAAGGGGCGCCACCATGTTCCCAAAAGGGATCTGGACACTTTGATACTAAATTAATCTCAAGCAATCTATTGACAAAATATCTAATCACGCTTTTTCTGCGCTGATATGGATAACGCAACCGTTTTTAGTGTATTTGAGATCACTCGGCATCTCAAGCAGGTGATAGAGAGCAGCATTCCACCTTTGTATGTCAAGGGTGAGATAGCCGGCTTTACGCACCATGCTTCCGGGCATATGTATTTTAATCTCAAGGACGAATACTCCAGTTTACGCTGCACATTTTTCAAGAATCGGAATTATAATCTTGATTTCACACCGAGCAATGGGCAGAGCGTGATCTGCTTTGGGCAGTTGACTCTTTTTGAGAAAGCAGGCAGCTACAATCTCAATGTCAGCCAAATGCTCGCTTCCGGCATTGGCGAGATGCAGCTGAGATTTGAAGCTCTCAAGAAGAAGCTGGATGAGGAAGGTCTCTTTGACAAATCCAGAAAAAGGGAGCTGCCAAAGTATCCACAGAAGATAGGCATCATCACTTCTCCGACCGGTGCCGCACTGCAGGATATCACAAATGTGCTCACCAGACGCTTTCCCATTCAAGCCTGGGTCTTTCCCGCTTTGGTTCAAGGAAAGAATGCTCCAGCGAGCATGATCCGAGGCTTTAGATATTTCAATTCCCAATTTCCGGTGGATCTCTTGATTCTCACTCGCGGAGGAGGCAGCCAGGAAGACCTCTTTTGGTTCAATGACGAAGCTTTGGCGCGCGAGATTGCGGCATCGCGGATTCCGGTGATCTCGGCTGTGGGACATGAGATAGATTTTACGATTAGCGATTTTGTGGCGGATTTCCGAGCCCCCACCCCTTCCGCAGCCGCAGAACTGGCAGTGCCAAACAAAGATGACCTGCTATCCTACATCAGCTCTCTGGGACAAAAACTGGATCTGGTCAGCAAACATAAACTTAGTGCTCACAAACACAGTCTTCACGACAATGACAGAAGACTTTTACAGCTCCATCCCCGGCGGATCATCGGAGAATATATGCAAAGAGTGGATATGGCTGCGATTGGTTTGGGTGCCGTTCATGCTCGTTTGAGAGTCCCCTCCCAAGCGCTTGCCATGGCAGAAGAAAGATTTATAGGCGGAGTCACACTTAAACTTCAGAGTGGACTTCGGCAGCGGGAAGAAATGCTTGCTCGGCACGGAGTGCAGCTAAATCAACGTGCCCAGCGCATCACAGACCGTATCAAGAGTCATCTGGATATCCTTCAGTATCAATTGGAAGAATCCTCGCCGCAGAAAATGCAGAAAAAAGGCTGGATAATGGCGCGCAAGGATAACAAGATCATCCGCAGTATTTCCGAAATCGCACAGGGTGACAAGCTGGGACTCGTCTTCTTTGACGGACAAGCAGTAGTAGAGGTAAGAGAAAAAAAATGAAGAAGCAACTATTTGTAATAATCGTGATTCTATTGACATCCATCGGCATGGCAGCGGAGATCCGTTCGCTCTGGATCCTCCCCTGGGACATGCAAAGCCCGCAGGCAATCGATGAAGCGATCCAAGCTGCTGTGGCAAATCATCAGAATGAGCTGCTCTTGGAAGTGCGCTATCGCGCGGACGCACTCTATACACCAAATCGGATGAGCTACAAATTTCCAAATCCCGAGCCGCGCAGCTATATTCTTGCCAATGATGGATTTGATCCCCTTGAATACGCGATCTGGACTGCTAAGCCCCATGGTCTTAGAATTCAGGCCTGGGTAGTGGTCTTTAATGCCACACCCACCGATAGTCAGAGGTTCAGAGAAAACTATATATACCGCTATCATCCCGAATGGATCACTCATGATGCAGATGGCAATAAGATGCGCTCCGTAAGGCAATTTGGCTATTTCATCGATCCCGGAATTCAGGCTGTGCAGGATTATCTGAGCAATATTCTCTGTGATATCGTGGATGGCTATCCGGAACTGGATGGATTGCATCTGGATTATGTGCGCTATCCCGAAAGTAGACTGGGATATCACCCGGAGTCCTTGCGGCGCTTTAGCGAAGAAGGCACGGGCTTAAGCTGGAATCAATGGAGAGCAAAGCTGGTGACAGACTTTGTGCGAAATCTAAATCAGCGCGTCAAAGAGATCAATCCCGATATTCTGCTGACAGCTGCCGTCTTTGCCGACATTCAGGCAGCTCGAGAATACTATGCGCAGGATTGGTATCAATGGCTGGAAGAAGGAATCATCGATCTTGCCTATCCCATGGCATACAATCTTGATTTTGAGATATATAAAAATCAACTGACCAGCATGAAGCTTCATAACTTTGAAGATCGGGTAATCTTGGGCTTGAGAGCTTGGGATCAGAGCGGGAAATCCCTCTTGCCATGGGATAATCCGGGATACAATACTACCGATATCTACCGCCGCATAGAGCTTGCACGCAAACACAAATTTCGGGGCATTGCTCTTTTTAGCTACAATGGTCTAAAACCCGGAGATGCCTTCACACACCTGGCTCAGATGGCATTCCCAGCAATAGATGAGCTGGCTTCTCCCTCACTTTTGGCACGCAGCCAAGATCTTCCGGGTTCAGATAGCCGCACGAGCATCGAGATCGAAGCAGATCCACAAGAGCCCGAAGTCATATCTGTCAGTAGCGCTATAGCAGAGCAGCCGCCTGTTGAGATAGCTGCTATTTCTGAGCGTGACGCCGAAATCAGCCCGCCCGAGCAAGAGCCTGAGCAGAGCAAAGCAATTCCCGAAGAGCAGCCTGAGCCGACTCCTGTGCAGCAATTCTCGGCAATATCAGCAGAGCTTCGGATTGAGATCGAGGATGGATATTATGTGATCCATTTTGATCTGCCCAAAGAGGGACGCTGGCATTGGCAAATCTTGAGCGAAGATGGCACTGATATCTTTGAGCGTCATCGCTATTTCTTTGCAGGACAAAATCAAGACTATTGGGATGGGATTCTGGATAGTGACGATTTCATCGCAGAGGGAGATTACATCCTGGAATATAGCTTGGAAGACAAGCTCTTTCAATCCCGTATTCACCTATCCGGAGATCTTGATTGAGCAAGCTGAGTCAGCAAGCGGGCTTTTTGTCATTGGCGGATTTCCTGCGCTTTTTTATCAAGACCCTGATCGGGATCGCTCTGGCAAGGCTGCTAAGTCCAGCAGATCTGGGCAGCTATCGTCAGCTTTTCTTGATCTATAGCACGCTTTCAGGCATTCTGATGCTGGGATTTCCCCAAAGCATGCTATATTTCATCCCCAAAGCTAAAAGCCCGGATGAGGTCAAACGCTTGGTCGGACGAACTATCAATGTGATCTCGCTTTTGGCGCTGGTGTGTGCACTTTTGATCCTAGCCACCAGAAATCTGATTGCCGAAAGCTTTTCCAATCCGGATCTTTCCCGGTTGCTCATCATCTATAGCCTCTACCCCATCTTTCTGTTTGTGACTCAGCTATATAGCAGTGTGCTTTTGGGGCTCAAAGAACCGCTCCGCTCGGCAAGATTCACCATCTTTGCGATCTTATGTGATCTCATCATCGTGCTTGGAATTGCACTTTGGACAAGGGACATCGTGATGATCACCTTCGGTGTGGTGATCTCAGCTTTCATCCAATGGCTGTGGGCAGCGCTGAGGCTGAGGCAATATCGGGGGGATTTTGGCAGAGATTCTTTTGCGGGCTTCAAAGAGCAGCTTTACTACACTATTCCGCTGGGGCTTTCGCTTTTGATCGGAGTGCTCTCTGTGCAGCTTGATAAGCTGATGATCTCGGGCTTCTTCAAGCCGGAAGACTTTGCTGTGTTTTCATTGGGGGCGATGGAGCTGCCTTTGATCGGCATCTTGATAAATTCCGTAAATGCGATCTTGTTGCCAAATCTGAGCAGCGTT
This sequence comes from uncultured bacterium, assembly GCA_937960795.1. Lineage (GTDB taxonomy): Bacteria > Cloacimonadota > Cloacimonadia > Cloacimonadales > Cloacimonadaceae > UBA5456. The sequence goes on from CALGPA010000024.1 coordinate 4,631, forward strand.
GACAAGAATCAACTAAGCAGCATGTATAGCGCTTCCATCCGCAAAAACGCATTGATCATCTTTCCCTTAGCGTCGGTGTTCTTCATCTTTGCCACAGAATTTATGGTCTTTATCTATGGAGCGATCTATGCAGAAGCTGCCGTATATTTTCGAATCTATCTTTTGCTTTTACCCTTGAGGGTGGCGACCTATGGCATCGTCTTTCAGGCAATGGGCAGAACCAAGCTGGTGATGATCGATGCCGTGATCATGTTAGTGCTCAATGCGGGCTTGAATCTCTTTTTGATCAGGATCTGGGGCATGCGAGGAGCTGCCTACGCGACGGTGATGGTCAGCTGGTTAATCTTGGTCGTATATCTTTTGCAGATGCGTTTTCAGCTCGGGCTCAGATTGCTGGCACTGTTTCCGATTCTGAGATTGCTCAAGACCCTAGCGGTGGCGATCTTGGCTGCCATCTTGACTCTGATCTCACTAAGTCCATCCTTGCAGGGATTTTGGCGACTGGCATTGGGATCTGTCTTGTATTTTGCGCTATACATCCCATTGGCATTTGTCTCTAAGGTGCTCTTGCCCTGCGATCTGATCTTGGTTCGAGATTTTTCGCTGAGCTTGATTCAAAGGCTAAAAAAATGAAGATACTCATCATTCCTTCCTGGTATCCCCATCCCAAAGACCCCCTTGCTGGGAGATTCTTTCTGGATCAGGCCGCAGCCTTGGCCAAGCATAGTAATCATAGTTATCAGATCCTAAACTATGGGCAAAATCGCTTCCAAATCCGCATCAAGCGAGCATTCTCCAATCTCGCAGTGATCAAGGATCTGAGAAATGCAAAGCAGGAGCGACTGCGTTTGGCGGACAGACTCGAAGAGATCAGGATTCCGCATCTGAGCTGGACCAGCCGTTTGGCAGGCGGGAATCTTATGGGCTTTGATCTGCCTGATGAGCTAAAGCCGGATCTTATCTATGCCTTGGTGAGCTATCCCGCCGGATATTTAGCAATGCGTCTCGCCGAGAAGTGGAAGATTCCTTATATCATTGCCGAGCATAGCGGGCCCTTTCCTTTCCCTGAATTTGTGCATGGTGCTAAGCTCTCTGAGCTTTTAACAAAGCCGATCCGGAACGCGAGCCACATGATAGCGGTCAGCAGTTTCCTAAAGGAGCAGATTCTCACCCACACAGGACGAGAAGCAGAGATCATTCCAAATATGATCGATACGGATTTTTGGGTGCCGGGCTCAAGTTCTCGCACCGCACAAGAGCTGAAGATCTTTGCCATGTCTGCATTCACTCAGGCCAAGGGAGTGGAAGATCTCCTCAGTGCCCTCTACATTCTCTGGAGAAGGAAGCTGAGCTTTTCCATGACCTGGGCAGGGGATGGACCTCTTCACGCTCAGATTCGCAAGAAAGCGGCAAAGCTACCGATTAGCTTTTGTGGCACACTAAACAAGATGCAGGCACGAGATCAATATCAAAATTGCGATCTTTTTGTGATGCCATCACGAGTGGAGAGCTTTAGCATGGTGCTCATTGAGGCCATGAGCTGTGGAGTGCCGAGTGTTGCAACAGATTGTGGAGGACCATCGGATATCATCCAAGCTCATACGGGCTTGCTCAGCAAAGCTGAAGATCCCGGAGCTATGGCAAATGCCATCCTAAGCTTCAATGATCACAGAGAAGTCTTTGATCCATCCAAGATCCGGGCTAGCTGCATTATGCGGTATAACGAAAAGGCTGTCTGCGAAAAACTGGTCTCAGCTTTTGATAGATCAATCCCCTTCAAGGACGGATTTGACGGTATCTAGGAGATCTTCGCGCATAAAGGGCTTCTGCAAAGTGGCTTTAGCGCCCAATTTCTCAGCCAAAGGCAGGTAGCTGTCGGGACCAAATCTGCCACCACCGCTCATGGCGATGATCTTGATCCCGGGACTGACTTCCATGAGCTCTTGGATGGTTTCCAAGCCTTCTTTGTCAGGCATGATGATATCGGTCAGAACCAGATCCGGCTTGAATTCTTCGCAAACTGTCAGCGCTTGATTGCCATCACCGGCTTGGCGCACTTCATATCCGGCTTTGGTCAGCATTTTTACCAGCACATTACGGAAACTATCTTCATCTTCGATTACCAAGATCTTAGTCATCTGAATCCCCTTATATCAAACTGTATTTCAGAAAAGCAATTTTATTAATTAGCAGATTTGTGTAAAGGGAAAAAGTTGGACAAATCAGGATTTGGGCAGAAAACGTGGAGCTTTGTCTACACTGCGTTTTGGGAAACAAAAAAGGTGGATAAAAAAATGGTGGCGAGACCCAGAGTTGAACTGGGGACACAAGGCTTTTCAGGCCTCTGCTCTACCGGCTGAGCTATCTCGCCACACAGTGATGAGCATCTGAATCCAAAGGGCATATTTTGTCAAGAACAATCTCGCCAAAACCGCTTAAAATCGGAATGCTGCAAAGCTCTCAAAAGAGCTAATCTTTATCAATATAGTCAGATATCAAAGCCTTAATGGGAATCCTGTGTCCATGGATCAGTCTACTCGACCGTGACGCTTTTTGCCAGATTTCTAGGCTGATCTACATCAAATCCCTTTAGGTCTGCCACATGATATGCCAAAAGCTGCAGGGGGATCACTGTCAAAAGCGGCTGCAGATTGGTCCTGGTATCCGGGATATAGATCACGTGTTCACTGATCTTCTTGAGCTCAAGATCACCTTCTGTGGCGATGCAGATAAGCCGGGCTTGGCGGGCTCTGACTTCTTGCAGATTGGAGTATATCTTGTCATAAAGCGGATCGCGAGTAGCAATGGCGACCACAGGCATATTCTCATCTATCAGGGCGATGGGGCCATGTTTCATCTCAGCGGCAGGATAGCCTTCCGCATGGATATAGGAGATCTCTTTTAGTTTTAGAGCGCCTTCCAGGGCAACAGGGTAGTTCACTCCTCTGCCCAGATACAAAGCATGGATGCTGTCTTTGATGCTATGGGCGATGCTGCGGATTTGGTCGTTTTGAGCTAGGATCCTCTCCACTTTATCCGGGATCTCGGCGAGTTCTCGGATGTATTTACTGCCTTCATTAGCGGAGAGATGGGTCATGCGTCCCAAATAGACCGCGAGCAGCACAAGGATCGTGACCTGCGAAGTGAAGGCTTTTGTGCTGGCGACACCGATCTCGGTCCCGGCATGGATGTATGCACCGCCATCGCTTTCACGGGCGACTGTGGATCCCACTACATTGGTGATGCCCAGAACCCTGGCGCCCTTGGCTTTGGCTTCGCGCATGGCGGCGAGAGTGTCGGCTGTCTCACCGGATTGACTGATGGCAAAGACCAGGGTATCCTCGGGAACAATTGGGTTTCGATAGCGATATTCACTGGCATACTCGGCATGGACGGGAATGCGAGCGATATCTTCGATGATGTGTTTGCCGATGAGGGCTGCGTAGTAGGAAGTGCCACAGGCTATCAGATGGATCTGCTTGATCTTGCGTAGTTCGAAACTGGGTAAGTTCAATCCACCTAGTCTGGCAGAGCCCATCTCTTCATTGATTCTACCGCGAAATCCGTTGTCGATCGTGATAGGCTGCTCAAAGATCTCCTTGAGCATGAAGTGTTTGTAATCTCCCTTTTCAATGGCAGAGATATCCCAGTCCACGACGCTGATTTTGGGCTTGACGCTGGTTTTGTCCAGTGTGGATATCTCAAAGCCGTCTCTTTTGACCACGCATAGCTCAGAATCTTGCAGATAGATGACTCGCTTGGTGTGGATGATGATGGCGCTGACGTCGCTGGTGACAAAGTGTTCATCATCATTGATCCCGATGATGAGGGGGCTACCTTTGCGCACAGCGATCAGTTGATCGGGGAACTGTTTGGATAACACAACAAGGCCATAGGTGCCTTCAACGCGTTTCATGGACTCACGCACGGCATCTTCCAAAGGCATCTGAGTGCTCATAAATTGCTCAATGAGGTGGGCGATCACCTCAGAATCAGTTTCGCTTTGGAACTTGTGTCCGAGCTCTATGAGTTGCTCGCGCAAAAGTTTATAGTTTTCGATGATGCCATTGTGTACTACAGCGATGTCGCCATCACAGCTGCAATGGGGATGGGCATTGATCTCATTGGGTTCTCCGTGCGTCGCCCAGCGGGTGTGGGCAATGGCGATATGTCCTGAGATCTTTGATGGTTCCGGCAAGGAACGTTCGAGCTCAATGATCTTGCCTTTCCTCTTGTATGTATCCAGCCGATCTTCATGGATCAGAGCTGTGCCCGAAGAATCATAGCCTCGGTATTCCAAGCGTTTGAGAGCTTCGACAACTATCGGCAAAGCCTGTCTGTGTCCGACATAGCCTACGATTCCGCACATATTTCTTCTCCTCTTTCGGTAAATCTATGAAATGCCCTGAGTGCCAAGAAAAGGATGATGGCAGCGGGAATGACCACCCAGTAATGAAGATTCTCGGAATCCATCATAACCAGCTTGATAATCTGCGATCCGGAAAATACCGAGATCAAAAGGGCAAGGCCATTGTTGATAGTGTGCGCGATCATCGAATGAATGATGGATCCACTTCTGAGAGTGAGATATCCTAAGAGAGCGCCGAGCAAAAAGACCGGTACAAAGCGGAAAGGATCAAGGTGGAAAGCGGCAAAGAGTAGGGCTGTGATCACTATGTTCACCTTCATCCCATACTTTTGGAAGAAGCGCGGGAAGAGACCTCTAAAGAGCAATTCTTCGCAGAATCCGGGGGCTACTGCCACTACAAGGAAGCTGCCCCACAACGGCAGATTCATCTCAAAAAGCTTGCCCAAGCTCTCCAGATAGTGCTCAGGGAAGGGATAGATGCTATTGATAAACTGGGCTAGGATGGCTACGATGACCGTTGCCGGGATCGCAATAAAGGGAATCAGGATGAGCTCTTTGAGCCTGGGCATGGTGATCCTCAGGACGGGCGCTGCTTTCATCTTGAGGACTTTGAGCAGGATGAAAACGGGCAGGGCTATGACGATAACTTGTGTCATCACCAAGCCACGTGCCAGATCCTGCATTTGCCATCTGGATGCCACATAATAGAGCAGCAGGAGCGCCAGCGTAAAATAGACCATGCCATTGTATGGCGTGAAGAAATTGGCTCTGTTTTTCTTGATGCCCTTTAGACTGGAGCTATCATCATCCGAGCGCATCAGGACGCCTTCATTGTTGAAAAGTTTGATCGATCCCCAAATAGCGATGATCACCAAGACCACCGTACTGAGGATCGTGATCATGAGGTGTGAGACCTGATATTCATTGACCATCACAGCCTTAAAAAGCAGGGATATATTTACGATCGGAATCATAGCCATGAGCGAATTCATCTCAATCGCCGGCAAAAAACTGATCATAGCCATGATCATGGAGACCATCATCAGAGGGGATTCATAGGTGCGAGCTTCCTTCATGTTGCGGCTGAAGGTTGATATCGAAAGCAATATCGCCGCAAAAAGCGTGGCAAGTGGAAGCATCGCCGCCAAGAGGATCAAGATCGCTTTGATCGGCATCCCCGCTCCTGCCATATCCAGACCGGATTGGGATAGCATAAAACGTAGCGAAAAGCTGATGCTAAAGAGATTCACGATCAGATTGAGCATACTGAGCGTGATGATGGTCAGAAACTTGCCAATCACTATCTCCAGTCTGCCGACCGAAGCTACCAATAGAGTTTCCAATGTTTTACGTTCTTTTTCTCCCGCCACCAAATCTGCTGCGACGACCGATGCCCCCGTGAAAAGCATAATGATCATGATGTATGGCAAAAACATGCCCAAGATCATGCCCATCTTCTTTTGGGAATCAGCAGTGTCACGACCTCGAACATCCACCATGTTCATAAGCTCGGGACTGATGCCAGATATCTGCAGTTGGTCCGAGATCAATTCGGTCTCTATATCCTCAAGTACATCAAAGATCTTGCCATAGGTCATGTTGCTGCGTTCGTTGGCAGCGTCGTATTGGATGTAGATGTGATACTTGATCAGCCCGTCACCTGCCAGGCTATCCTTGAGGGTCACAACAGACTGGATCTCTTTGGCATCATAGAGGCCTTGGACATCATCTCCGGCGGGGATGAAGCTGAAGTTTGGGATCTCTTCCAAGCCTGCAATCAGGCGAGATGAGATCTGAGTATTTACACTATCGATGATAGCGACTGTAGCTCCGCGCTCCTCAAGTACACCGGTTTGCCGGGTCATGATGGCATTGAAGCCGATGATCAGTACGGGATACAAAATTACGGGCAAGAGCAGGGTGGTAAACAGGGTGCGTTTGTCCCGCAGAACCTCCATGAGCTCTTTACGGAAGACGATCATCACTTTCCTAAAATTCATGAGCTTGCACCTCGACTTCGTCGCTAAAGAGATTTACATAGTGCACAAAGATATCGTCCAGATCCATCTGTCCCGTTTCCTCACGAAGCAGATCAAGGCTGCCCTCAGCCAGAATCTTGCCTTTGTGGATCATCACGATCCGATCTGCCAAGCGTTCTGCTTCGCGCATGATATGAGTGCTAAAAAGGACGCATTTACCCCGCTCTTTGCAGCTGCGGATAAAGGAAATGATGTTCCTGGCAGTGAGGATATCAAGCCCTGATGTGGGCTCATCAAGGATCATCACCGGGGGATCATGGATGATGGATCTCACGATTGACACCTTCTGCTTCATGCCTGTGGAGAGGAACTCTATCTTCTTGTCCATGAAGTCTTTCATATCCAGAAGCTCAGCCATCTCATCCATTCTTTGCGTGATGTCTTTGTCATCCATGGAATATAGCCTGCCGAAGTAGCGAATAAACTCATGAACTCTCAGGCGGTTATACAGGCCGGTATCCCCAGAAAGGAAGCCCAGATTCTCTCTGACCTTGTCGGGATCTTTACGGATATCCCAGCCATGAATGGTGGCAGTGCCTCCGGAGGGCTGAAAGACCGTGGAGAGCACTCTCATGGTGGTCGTCTTGCCAGCGCCATTGACGCCGAGTAGGCAGACTATCTCATTGTCATTTGCGGTAAATGAGACGTCGTCAACAGCGTAGAACTTGCTGCCATCTTTTTTAGGGAATTCTTTCACCAAGTTTTGCACAGATATCATGTCGGCTCCTATGAATCTATTAAAATGAAGACGGCTCCCCGTGAAGAGAGCCGCAACCGCTATAGTTTCTCGATGTTCTTGAGCGCTTTGGGCGCAGTGGCGACTGAGACCCCTTCGCAAGTGATGTAGCCCAGAACGGGGCTTCCGTTGGGTTGTTGATCGGAATCTTCACGGAAGAATTGCACCGGGATCCTGATCGGATTGCCATCGTAGATAGTGATGTCTTTGCCTTCGGAATCTTGCTCAAAAGGATTTTCATAGAGCCATGCCAAGCCGATGGCGGCGGTTCCGGCGGGATCATTTACGTTCTTCCTCTTGGAGCCGATTGCCAGACGCTGATCTTGGCTGAGATTTGGAGAGTTTATGCTTGAAGTGACCTTTCCCAGACGCTTGCCATCGCGATAAACTCCACGTCCGCTGACGATTCCTTCACTGATAATGATATTCAAGCTCTTGCTGACACCCTTTTCGATCTCTTTAACCAAGGCTTTCTTCCCGATAAACTCATCTTTGGAAAGATCCACCGCAGCCTCAAAGAGAGGAGCGTTGATGGGATTGTGCTCAGGATCATACTCAGCACCCATGAGAGGAAGCCCAAAAGCTCCGGCAGACATCCTGTTTTCGTCACGCCCGCCCAAGCCGACCAATAGGCCACCCAAGTCCAGAGCTTTGCTGACGATCTTCTTAAAGTCTCCTTCGGCCTTGGCTTTGGGAATGTAGATCTCCCAACCCCAACGATTAGTGTAGCCCGTGCGGCTAAAGTAATATGTGTGAGAATCCAGCTCTACTTCGTTGAACGAGAAGAAATTCATGTTTTTCTCAGGGTTATTGCGATTACGGAGCACTTTGTCAGAATAGACTTCCTTGATGAGCCTATAAGAGAGTGGTCCCTGCACGTCCACTTTCACCAAATCCTCGGAGATATCTTCCGCTTCGACCTCCTCCCCATCGCGCTTTTGGGCCATGATCCGATCAATATCAGCGATCATGCGGATGGTCTCACCATCACGTGAGATCTCATCTGTGATATCATGCCCGGCATTGACTACAGCGATAAACTCGTCTTCCTTGATGCGCATCACGATCATGTCATCCTGCACTCCCCCATTTTCATTCAAAAGCAAGGTATACTTGCAAGAACCGATCTTCATATCGGAAAAAGAAGCGCCCAAACTGCGGTTTAGCAAAGCTACAGCGTCTTTTCCCCAGATGCGGATCTGACCCATATGGTCGATATTGTAGACTGCGACCTTATTCACCGCTGCTGCTTCTTCCAAGACAGAAGTCAGGTAGTGCACAGCCATCTCATATTCCCCAAAGTTGCTACGCTTGATCGAGCCCATAGCAATGCCTTTGTGTTTTGCCAAGTAGGGTAGATACCAAGTTTCTTCCAAGTCGGTAAGGAAGGTCTTACGGATGTTTTTAGGAAAATCAAAACCGTATTTCTTCATGACAAAGTCTCCAAGATTATTTTTCTTTTCAACGTCCCAAGATATGGCTTTTTTGTAAAGCCTTTTTTTGCCATGGCCATAGACGCGAAATCTGAAGACAAAAAAAGATCGGCAGGCTAAGCCACCGATCAAAGTGATGGTCGGGATGACAGGATTTGAACCTGCGACCACTTGAACCCCATTCAAGTACGCTACCCGGACTGCGCTACATCCCGACCGGATATGTACCATAGATTTAATTCATGTTTTTTTGGCAAGGAAAAAATGCATCCTCATTTAACGATTCTGCTCTATCTAGCTAATATAGTGGCAGATATCCGCTTGGGTTTATTGTTTCAATACTCTTCCCTCACGAGCCGCGGCGCCATCTTCGCCAATGTCCTCCCCAGGCTTTGGATGCTCTTTCATCCCTGCCGAGAAGTTCCTTAGCCCGATTATGGAAGACTACAAGAGGCCTCTTTGAGACAGCATAGTCAATACAGTTGGCGAAGCTGTCTCAAAAAAGGACTTGACGAATAAAGCCCTCAGAGCTCTAATGATAAAAATCATAAAACTATATGGAGCAGATAGATGAGCATCACTCCTCGCGGTGAAAGACTGATTATTGCCCTTTTGGGCAAAAGAAATGCAGGAAAATCCAGCCTTATTAATGCGATCGTGGGCCAGGAGATTGCTATAGTCTCAGAGATTCCCGGAACCACTACCGATCCTGTTGACAAACATTATGAATTGCTGCCTTTGGGGCCTGTCACTTTCTACGACACGGCCGGAGTGGACGATTCAGGTGAGCTTGGCAAGAAGCGCGTGACCGCCACTACCAAGGTCTTGTATCGTGCGGACATCGTCCTCTTTGTCAATGACGGCAGTGCTTTTGACAAGCATGAAATGAAGATGCTCTTTAAGTGCCTTGAGATGGAGATCCCATTGATCATTGTGTTTAACAAAAACGACCAAGGCTCCGCCGCATCGAGCAATATCGACTTTTGTCAAAGCCATAGTCTGGATCATGTAAGCGTCTCTGCACAAGGGAAGATCGGCATCCAGGTGCTCAAAGAAGCGCTGATCCGCAAAGCACCCAAAAAGGCAATAGACGATCGCATTCTCTTAGGTGACATGCTCGCTCCAAAATCCCGCGTGATCCTCGTCTGCCCCATCGACAGTGCTGCTCCGAAAGGACGCCTGATCCTGCCGCAGGTGCAAGCTATCCGTGATGCACTAGATCATGACTCACTGGCTATCGTAGTAAAAGAAACTGAGCTCAAAGAAGCCCTGGATATGCTCAAGGATCCACCCGACATGGTCATCACGGATTCTCAAGCCATCGAGATGGTAAATCGTCTTACTCCTGAGCCCGTTGAGTTGACCACTTTCTCCGTGCTTTTTGCACGTTACAAAGGCGAGCTGGACATCCTGATAACCGGCATTGAGCAGATGGACAAGCTCAAAGATAAAGACAAGGTCCTGATCGCAGAAGCTTGCTCGCATCATGTTCAAAAAGACGACATCGGCAGAGTCAAGCTTCCCAAATGGATCAGCGACTATTCCGGTAAAGATCTGATCTATGAAACCTATGCGGGACACGACTTCCCGGATAATCTGGAAGAATATGCCCTCTGCGTGCACTGTGGAGGATGCATGATCAATGTCGCAGAAATGAATCGCCGCATCTTAGAATGCCATAGACGTGGCGTTCCGATCACAAACTATGGACTGACAATTTGCAAAGTGCACGGTGCCTTTGACCGCGCCATTGCACCGCTAATGAGGGTAAAGAAGTGACTTACAAAGTATCAGTTTTACAGTATGAACCCATCTTTTTGGAACCCAAGAAAAACTTTCAGACCCTATTTGACATGCTCAAAAGTGCCGAGACCGATCTGGTCGTCCTACCCGAGCTTGCTCTCTCGGGATATGTCTTCAAAAGTCAGGATGAGGTAGAACGCATTGCCGAAAGCATCCCCCATGGGGAGATCTTCCAGGGCTTCCAAGCTCTTGCCGCTGACAAGAATATGAGCATAGTATATGGTTTTGCAGAAAAAGCAGACGATAGATTCTACAATAGCTCAGCCTTGGTGAATCCCGACGGCAGCTATGACATCTATCGTAAGATCCAGCTCTTCTATCGAGAAAAGCTCTTCTTTAGCCCCGGAGATCGCCCATATGCCATCAGCACCGCCAAGTCCGGCGTTAAGATCGGAATGATGGTGTGTTTTGACTGGCAATTCCCGGAAGCCGCGCGCAGTCTTGCTTTACAAGGCGCTCAGATCATCGCTCATCCGGCAAACCTGGTGCTCCCCTGGTGCCAAGAAGCTATGAAGACCAGATCTTTGGAAAACCGTGTCTTTTCGATCACGTCAAACCGCACCGGCACCGAACACAATGGCGATCTCAGCCAATACTTCACGGGACAAAGCCAGATTTTGGGCACAAAAGGTGAGATCCTGATTCGCATGAACGACACCGAAGCCGGGCTATATACAGTCGAGATTGACCCCAAATCCGCACAAGACAAAAGCGTCACCGATCTCAATGATGCCTTTGGCGACAGACGCACAGACATGTATCGCCTCTCATGAATCAAGACAAACTCAAAGACAGAATTGACTTTCTCAAAGGCGAGATCGAGCGTCACAACCGCCTTTACTATGCTCAGGCTGATCCGGAAATTACGGACTTTGAGTATGATATGCTTGTGCAAGAGCTTAGGGATCTTTCTCAGAAGCTAAATCCGGACGAAGAACCTCAGATTCTATCCGAAGTCGGCAATGATCTTGCGCCCAATGCCAAAAACATCCCTCACAAGCTTCGCATGGCAAGCCTGGATAATGCCTACTCGCCCGACGAAGTTTTGGCATGGTGGGACAAAATCTCTTTGGATCTTAGCTTTCGGCCACCCGTCTGTTTGGAGCTCAAGATCGATGGATTTGGCATCAATCTCTTCTACAACGATGGTGATTTGCAATATGCCACCACACGCGGAGACGGCAATATCGGCGAAGACGTGACGGCGAATTTCCTTAATATCCCCGGGATTCCGCATCGTATCTCATACAATGGAGAGATCGAGATTCGGGGAGAGATATATTTTCCCACCAATGCCTTTCTGAGCTTGAATAAAGCGCGCGAAGCCAAGGGGGAAAAGCTCTTTGCCAATCCTAGAAACGCCGCGGCAGGCTCGATCAAGCTCAAAGATATCAAGCTGGCAAAATCCCGCCCTCTTAGTGCATTGTTCTATAGCACCGGCTTTGTATCGCAAGATTTCGCCATAAACAGCCAGTCATCGCTTTTGGATTGGCTCTCACACGAAGGCTTCCCTGTATGTGACAAACGCAGGATCTGCCAAGATCATGCTTGCGTAGTAGCTTTCTTTGCAGATATGGAAAGGCTCAGACCCGAGCTTGATTTCGAGATCGACGGTGTAGTGGTGAAGCTGGATGACTTTTCTTTGCATAGATCCCTTGGCTACACAGCCAAGAGCCCTAAATGGGCGATTGCGTATAAATTCAAGCCTGAAGAGAAGGAGACCACACTTATAGATGTGGAGTATCAGGTAGGGCGCACAGGTGCCATCACCCCGGTGGCAATCCTGGATCCGGTCTACATCTCAGGGACGACTGTCGCACGCAGCACTTTGCACAATTTTGACGAGATTCGCAGGCTTGATCTTCACGAAGAAGACACTATCTTGCTTATTAAAAGTGGAGAGATCATACCCAAGATCATCAAAGTGATCAAAGCCAAGCGTAAGCCTGATGCCAAGGAGATTTCTCTTCCTTCCCGATGCCCAATCTGCGACAGCCCTCTTTCCCGAGAAGCTGAAGCTGCTATAGAATATTGCAGTTCTGCTGATTGCCCGGCTCAGCTTGCTCGCAGCATAGAACACTTTGTCTCGCGAGACGCCATGGATATCTCCGGCTTGGGAAGCTCATTGGTCAGAAAGTTTTTGGATGAAAAGATCATCACGAGCGTCGCTGATATCTATCGCATTGATTTTGCACGCGTAGCCCAAATGCCCGGCATGGGAGAAAAGTCTGCCCAAAAGCTTAAAGATGCTATAGTTGATTCCAAAAAGAAGAATCTGGATCGCGTGATATACGCCCTTGGCATACGTTTTGTCGGGACTGTCACAGCGCTCAATCTTGCCCGTCACTTCGGGAGCATGGAGTCTGTAATGGATGCAGATCTTCAGAGGCTTGCAGAAGTTCCGGAGGTCGGACAAAAGATAGCAGTATCCATCCGAGACTATTTTTCAAATCCCCACAACCAATCCCTCATCTCAGAGCTAAAAGAGCAAGGCATAAACCTTGGATACATTGCCGATCTCAGATCTTCCGCTTTGGATGGCAAGACTTTCTTGATCACGGGCAAGTTAAATCACTATGGCAGAAAAGAAATTGAGAATATCATCATGAGCCATGGTGGCAAGATCCTAAGTAGTGTATCCAAGTCTCTAGATTATCTGATTGTCGGCGAAAAGCCCGGATCCAAGCTCACAAAAGCAGAGAAGATACCTCAGATCAAGATCATCACCGAAGATGAAGCACTTGATCTCATGGAGTCAGAGTCATGATCCTCAAGCGCTACATTCTAAAGGAACACATCTCGCCATTTCTAATATCTCTATTGGTAGTGACCTTTGTGCTGCTGATTGATCGCATTATAGACCTGCTCAATCTGATCATCGAAAAACAGCTGCCTGCTTCGGTTGTTATGGAAGTTTTCATGCTGTCCTTGCCATATATGTTGGCTCTTTCGATTCCCATGGCAGTGCTGGTTGCCACTATTTTGGCATTTGGCAGAATGAGCGTAGACAGAGAGATCATCGCCATCAAATCCAGCGGCATAAACATCTATCGAATGCTGGGACCCTTGATCACTGCGGCTATCTTGCTGACGGCTTTGATGGTCTATTTCAACCATTGGTTTTTGCCAAATACAAATCACAAATTAAAGAACCTGATGATTAAGATTGCTTATTACAAGCCAATGACCATCATCGAAGAAGGGGAATATAATAACCTCTTGGATTACACTGTGTGGTGTCGGGAAAATACAGAGGATGAGCTTTTGGACCTCGTGATCTACGACAGATCTGAAAGCAGATTCCCCAGAACTATTTTTGCAAAAAGTGGCAGATTCCTGCAGATGAACGATGGCAATGCAATGCAGATCATCCTCAAAGATGGCGAGATGCAGCAGCGCAATGAGCGCGAATCCGGGAAATACCAAAGCACTACTTTCACAGAATACATCATCAACATCCGCGATTTGGGCAATCGCACAGATGTCTTCGAGACCGGCTACCGCAGTGACCGTGAAATGACATATGGGCAATTGACCGGAAGCATCAAGGAACGACGCGCAGAACTGGTGGATAAGAAGCAAGAGCTAAACAATCTGCAGATCAGGATAGATGATCTATCTGGAAGCGCTTATGACACACAAGTAGAACAGCGACGGCTATATTCCATGCAACAAGTCACTCAAAACCGCGTTTTGGAGCTCGAAAGCAGCATCCGCTCTTTGGAAGTCGAATATCACAAGAAGTTTGCCCTTTCATTTGCGATCATAATCTTCATAATGGTCGGAGTTCCCTTGGGGTTGATGACCCGCACCAGCGGCATCGGCATGGCATTTAGCGTGTCCAGTGTGATCTTCTTGGTTTACTATGTAGCCCTAAATATGGGAGAGCACCTGGCTGATCGAGAAGGCTTTGATCCCTTCTTATCCATGTGGATCTCAAACATAGCATTCTTTATCCTTGCATGCTTCTTGATCTGGGGATCCATCAAAGAAAAACACATCATCGACATGCAGGTCTTAAGCTGGCGAATCAAGAACTTAAAACTGGGCAAAGAAGCTCCCCCTGACGAGGTGGTGCACTGATGCGTCTTTTAGATCGATATATCCTACGTGAGTTTCTAAGAACTTACCTCATCATATTCTTCAGCTTTGCGGCTGTCTTTCTTGTGATTGACATCGTGGACAATCTTCCCAAGCTGCTCAGAGCCGGGGCTTCTTTTGATTTGGCTTTTCTATATTTCGTGCTTAGGCTCCCCTATCTGATCGTGCTCACATCTCCAGTTACGGTGCTGCTGACCGGGCTTTTTATGATGAATGCTCTAGCAAAGCACAATGAATCCGTCGCCATTCGCGCCGCCGGAGTGAGCATCAAGCGTGCGATGATGCCACTTTTTCTATTGGGCTTCATCATCTCGATAGCGGTGGCAATCATGGGAGAATATCTTCTTCCTTTTGCAGAATCCGAGAGAAGTGAGCTCTACAACGTCAAGATCAAGGGAGAGCAGCCCGACGATCAGATGCTCAAAGCCCGCATTCACTATCGGGGTCAAGACAATGATTTTTACTTCTTTGGCTTTTTCGATGGCTACAAAAACACGCTAAGAGTCATCGACATGACTAAGATTGATTTTGAGACTTCAGAGATCATCGAGAAAGTCACGGCTTCCAGCGCCGTCTGGAATGGAAGCGCTTGGGAGCTCAAAGAATGTGATGTGAGAAGATTCCGCGATGGCAGACAAATCTATTCGCAATATTATGAAAGCACCACTCTGCCCATACTGGATGTAGAGCCGAGAGATTTTATCCGAATCACAAAAAAGACCCTGGCGCTAAACTTCATGGAACTATGGGAGTACATCGGACGTTTGGAGCGATTGGGTGAGGATTCATCCAGAGAAGTCGTAGATCTTCATATGAAGATCTCATTTCCTCTTACAAACTTGATCGTGATCTTCTTTTTCATCCCAATTGCCACTTCCAACGTCCGCAGCAAGGGTCGAGGATGGGTCTTTATGCTGGGCTTGGTGGTCTGCTTTGCCTATCTCATCGTGGTGCAAGTAAGCCAAAGCTTGGGCTACAACTCCGTGATCCCTCCCATCTGGGCAGCTTGGGCACCAAATCTTGCCTTCACTATTTTGGGAACTGGCTTCTTATACAAGGCAGAAGTCTGATCCATGCGCCAATCTTTGAAGCTTTTTAGGAGCTATACGCAACATAAGCGACTCAAAAATGCCTTGGGCAGCTACCTGGATTATCGTTTGTCGCTCCTCAGAAAAAAGGCATATCTTAGACATCTCCCACCCGCAATGATGATCGAGCCGACCAATATCTGCAATCTCAAATGCCCGCTGTGTCCAAGTGGCAATGGCAGCCTAAATCGGCCTCGAGGGATGATGACTTTGTCCACTTTCAAAAGCCTCGTAGATCAGATCTACCATCAGGTGGGCATGCTAATTCTCTGGAATCAGGGAGAACCATATCTGAATCCGGACTTTCACCGGATGGTCAGATATGCAGCAGATCGCAATCTTTTTACCATGACCTCCACCAATGCCAGCCTTCCTCTAGATGCTGATGCCATTGTAAGTAGCGGCTTGGACAAGATCATCATCTCCATGGATGGCATATCTGAGGAGACCTACAATAGCTACCGTATCAATGGAAACTACTCGCTGGTTTTGGATAACCTAAGAAAGCTTATTGAGACTCGGAAAAAACTTCGCAGTAAAACCCCATACATAGTTTGGCAATTTATTATAATGCGACACAATGAACACGAGCTCGTTAAAGTCAGAGAGATGTCCAAAGAGATCGGAGTGGACAAGCTGGAGTTTAAGACCGTACAGATCTACAAGCCCGAAGATCTTGAGTTTCTGCCTAGAGATCACAAGCTCAGCAGATACAGTATCTTTGAAGATAGCTTTGAACTTCGAACCCAAGTTCTAAATCGCTGTCGAAGACTCTGGACTCAACCCGTGATAAATTGGGATGGCGAGCTCAGCATCTGCTGCTATGATAAGGATCTTTTCTTTAGGATTGGCAATGTAAATAATCATCCTTTCGCTGAGCTATGGCAATCAGAAAAACTCATGAAGATCAGAAACACTATCCTCAGAGATAGGAAATCTATCGAGATCTGTAGAAACTGCGGCGAGGGAATCGTCCAGAAAATCAAACTATAAAGGAGCAGATTTTTTGCTTAAGAAACTAATCTACGGTTGCTGTGTTGCCCTTGTGGCAATCTTACTTTATACAACGGTAATCCCAGCAATGCTTTCTCCAAAAGAGATGCTTGGAGATCCCACGACGCGTCAGGCGATCTTGGACTTTGCCTCGACTCAAATGAAAAAGAGAAGTTTCGGAGTGCCCGAAGATGCTCTAGAGTGGAAACTTGAGGATATAAAGATCCACAAGATTACAGAACTGCCGGGTCCGCATAACCGCAAGGAAGCGATCGTGACTCTTTCCGGATATTATCTTCTTCCCGCGAAGGAATTTCGCCAACCGAAACAGAGAAACATCAAGTTCAAGGGAAAGTTTAACTATGGCTCCAAATACCCGAGCGGGATCAGCGTTCAATACATCCCGCGATAGCCTAAATAGCTCTCATTAGGATGTGGACAGGATTTGGTTTACACTTTTTTTCCGGCATAGGCTAAGTCCTTATCTTCTCACCCCTTGCTGTTCCGACCGGTGAGCAAGCGGTGAGGGAGGCATGAGCGCGCCTTATATTCGAGGCACTTAGCTTGCTTGATTTTGTGAAAATGTAAGAAAAAGGCGGGATGACTCCCGCCTTTATTGTGTCAATGTACTGATTTATACCAAGCCCTGATCACACATGGCTGTTGCCACTTTCAGGAAACCGGCGATGTTTGCACCTTTTACATAGTTCACAAATCCATCATCCTGCATACCGTTTTCACGGCAAGCTTCGTGGATATTGCGCATAATAGTATGAAGCTTCTCGTCCACTTCTTCACGATTCCAGTTCAGACGCATGGAGTTTTGAGTCATCTCCAGACCTGAGGTTGCTACGCCACCTGCGTTTGCAGCTTTTCCCGGAGCAAAGAGAATCTTGTTTTTCATGAAAATCTCGATAGCTTCAGGTGTGCAAGGCATGTTTGCGGCTTCGCAAACGCACTTAACGCCGTTTTCAACCAAGTTTTTGGCATCTTCAGCATGCAGTTCGTTTTGAGTAGCACAAGGAATAGCTACATCGACCTTCACTTCCCATGGGCGTTTGCCGGCAAAGAACTTTGCATTGGGGAATCTGTCAGCGTAGTCGCTGATGCGGTCGTTGTTTGAAGCACGAAGTTCCAACATAAAGTTGATCTTTTCTTCGTTGAGGCCTTCTTCATCATACACATAGCCGTCAGGACCGGAAAGAGTAACCACTTTGCCGCCAAGCTCGGTGATCTTTTGTGCAGCGCCCCAAGCGACGTTTCCGAAACCGGAGAGAGCTACTTTCTTTCCTTCAAAGGTGGTGTCTTGAGTCTTCAGCATTTCTTCTACGAAATACACGACTCCAAATCCGGTGGCTTCCGGACGAATCAAGCTGCCACCCCAGGTTCTACCTTTTCCGGTGAGAACGCCGGTGAATTCGTTGCTGAGCTTCTTGTACATACCAAACATATAGCCGATCTCACGAGCGCCTACGCCGATATCACCGGCAGGAACGTCGAGATTGGGGCCAATGTGGCGATATAGCTCTGCCATGAAGGATTGGCAAAAACGCATGATTTCAGCATCTGAGCGTCCACGTGCATCAAAGTCACTTCCACCTTTACCACCACCCATGGGCAGGGTTGTGAGGCTGTTTTTAAAGATCTGTTCAAAGCCTAAGAACTTCAGGATGGAGAGGTTTACGCTGGGGTGAAAACGGATTCCACCTTTGTAAGGACCGATGGCGCTGTTGAATTGAACGCGAATACCACGGTTTACGTGCACTTCACCTTTGTCATCCATCCACGGAACGCGGAAAATGATCACGCGCTCAGGCTCGACGATGCGTTCAAGAACGTTGTTTTTCACGAAACGGGGATTTGCTTCATAAGCATCCCAGATAGTCTCTACTACTTCTTTGACTGCTTGAAGAAATTCGGGTTCGCCCGGATTCTTCGCTTCGACCTTGGCCATGAATTCATTAAAGGTCATTTGGATTCCTCCATGTCTATTTTTTTGTTTTTTCCAACTTATAATCTCGCATTTTTATGTCAAGGAAATCCGGGCTTTGTTATGCTTTTTCAGCATTAATCTCATGAAATAGCTTTTGCATTGCAACATGGCGGCGATCTTGCCCTGGAATTTTCTTTCGTAAGAAACTATAGTTCAGATTCTTACACGATGCTTTGCAAGATCATCATCTTGATGAGCAAAAGCCTGAGATATATCCATCCTTATCTGCGGGGCTGATTGATTTCGTGATTTTGCTTGACTCACAGAGCCTAAAGCAGTTCTTGGATACATAATAAACAGGGAGCCAAAAGATCATGCGCAAAATTGATTATCCACTTGAGATTGAGAAGATTAGCACGTTTCTGGCAGATTATCTGATGTCCAGCATGCTGAAGAAATATATTATTGGTATATCCGGAGGAATCGATAGCGCTTTGGCAGCAGCTCTGGCAGTCAAGGCGATTGGGAAAGAAAACGTAATCGGGGTCATGATGCCCTACAAAAGCAGTCATCCGGAGAGTCTGTCTGATGGCAGACTGCTTTGTGAGCAGCTTGGGATCCGGCATCACACCGTGGATATCAGCCCGATGGTTGATGCTTGGTTTGATACTTTCCACAATGACGCAAGCGTGCTCAGAAGAGGAAATTGGATGGCGCGCATCCGCATGTGTGTCCTCTATGACCTTTCTGCAAAGTATCATGCCTTGGTCTTGGGAACCAGCAATCTGAGTGAGCTTATGACAGGCTATTTTACTCAGCATGGCGATTCTGCCGCCGCCGTCGAGCCCTTGGGTAGGCTTTATAAGACCGAGGTCAAAGCCATGTCTCAGCTTCTGAGGCTACCGGATAGAATTATCAACAAAGCTCCCACCGCGGATCTCTGGGAAAAGCAAACCGACGAATCCGAGATGGGGATCAGCTATGCTATGCTTGATGAGATTCTTTGGGCGATTGATAGCATGGCGGATCTAGAGTCTTTTGATGACAAGCTTGTCAAGAAGGTCTATACCATGATCGCCAAAAGCACATTCAAACGAGTTCCTGCTCCCATGCCGGAGGCACCATGCTCTTCCTAAGCCGTAAAGATCGCTGTAAAAAGTGCCATAGCGAGCGCGCTCTTCGCCTCTGCCCAAGGATCAACAAAGGCCTGGGCTGGAAATGCTGCAATGAGATCCGCATTGATATGAAATGTCCTTCGAGCTGCCCTTATACACCTAAATCCCAAAAGGATAGCCCCTTCCCTGCTTTTAAAGCTGACAACAACCACGAAGCGGTCGACGCGATGAGATCCTACATAAATGTCTGGATCAAGAAAGATAGTAGCGCTTTTGATGGGAAAAGCCCTGCAGAGCTAGGTCGATCGGATTCTGATAAGCTCTTGGGAATCCTTAGTGAGTATCAATATCCGGGGAACTTCCCCATCGACTATTTGATGCAGAAGCTTGAGCTTCCCCATGAGTCGGATGCCCCAATTGAGACCGCTGAAGACGTGGTAGCTAGGTATCTGGATGGCATCATCAGCGCTGATTTTGCGAGCTTGCGTGCGCTTACTATGAACGACTCTCCCATGGCAGATCTTGAAGATAGGTATGAGCGCATTATGCGAAAGATCCCGTACTACAAGAAACTGAATAGATACAACTTCATCCACAGCGGGATGACGGAAGATAGAGCCCAAAGCATAGTCTTCGTGGAATTGAACCAACGAGATGAATACTGCTTTGTGCTTCGCAATGAAGATGGCTCGTGGTCTATTCGGCAAAGCCTAAATGGCAATCCATCCCTGTATTTCAAGCAGAATGAACTGCATCAAAGGATAGCCACATATCTGGCCAATGCTGAAGATCAGAAGGCCTATGAGGAGATCACTGAGTCTCTGCGCAGCTATCCGGATAGTGCGGATCTATATTATTATCGAGCTTTGTATTGGCTACTGGTCAAACAACCTGTAAAATCAAAAGAGGATCTATTGAATTCAATTGCTCTTGACAATCTTTTTGCCCCGCCCTATATGCATTTGGGTCTGCTATATCTGAATGATAAGAACTATGATCAGGCTAAGCTGTGGTTTGCAGCTTGTGTGAAGATTGCGCCCGAAGATCTAGATGCCGCAAACAACCTTGCAATCGCCCATTTGGCACAGGGAGAAAAAGCGGAAGCAACTAAGATCTGGAAAGAGATCCTAGATCGGGACCCAAACTACGAAATGGCGAAGAAGAACCTGGAAATCTATGGATAGATACTATCTGAAGCTGGCAATCCGAGTGGCGGAACGATCACGGGGTCTTTGCTCACCAAACCCCTTTGTGGGCACCATCATCGTCAAAGATGGCAAGACTATCGCAGAAGGCAGCACTCAGCCCTATGGGAGCGATCATGCGGAACTGGTTGCACTCAAAGCTGCAGGCGAAAATGCCAGAGGCGCAACGATGTATGTGACCCTTGAGCCCTGCTGTCACTTCGGCAAAACACCACCATGCACAGACGCTATCATCAAAGCCGGAATCAAAAGAGTGGTGATCGGAATTCAGGATCCCAATCCCAAGGTTGCCGGCAAGGGAATCAAAGCTCTTCAAGATGCGGGCATCGAGGTCAGCTCCGGCTTCTTCCGAGATGAGATCAAAGAACAGTTGGAATATTATCTATG
Organism: uncultured bacterium; assembly: GCA_937960795.1. Taxonomy (GTDB): domain Bacteria; phylum Cloacimonadota; class Cloacimonadia; order Cloacimonadales; family Cloacimonadaceae; genus UBA5456. Next base: position 25,833 of record CALGPA010000024.1, read on the forward strand.
CTTCATGCAAAAGAATCGTCCGTTTGTGATCTGGAAGACTGCTCTATCCCTAGATGGCAAGTATGCGGCAAGCGACGGAACTTCGCGATGGATCTCCAATCCGGCATCACGACGGCATGTGCACAAGCTACGCTCCCAGGTGGAAGTAGTGCTCGCCGGAGTCAAAAGCGTCTGTGAAGACGACGCTATGCTCAATTCCCGCATTGCTGCCAAGGTCAAGCAACCCCTTCGCCTCGTCCTTGATCCCCTATTGGAGATATCGCTTGATTGCAGATTGGTCAAGAGTGCGGACTCGTATCCGACCATGATTATGTATCATGAAGACAATCCCGCCAAACTCGCCAAGCTCCAATCTGCCGGAGTGATGCTGCGCAAAGTACCCGCACACAAAGATGAAATGGATCTTGTGGCGGTGATGAGGGAGCTGCATGAGATGAAGCTCTATTCTGTGCTGTTGGAAACGGGGAATCGCTTAAGCGAATCTTTCTGGAAACAGGGCTTGGTCGACAAGTGTCTGATCTTTTATGGAAATCAGATCCTTGGTGGAGACAAAGGAGTTTTAAGGCATTTTGACAGGAAAAATATCGATCGTGCGGTGGCGCTTGATAGGATCAAAGTAAAAAGACTGCAAGACAATGTCTTGATCAGTGGTTATCCGGCTCTTTAGCAGGATCGAGATCGTGCCGGCTCAGCCTGGACAAAAGCTCACGAGCCTTCTCCTTGAGAGCGTCAAGATCAGAGTCATTACAGATTACGAGATCCACCTTCTCCGCTTTTTGAACATCGGGCATCTGCTGATCAAGCCTTAGTTTTTGGTTCTCATACTGATCAGGATTTCTTGCCTCTAACCTTTTGAGGACATCTTCTCTTGGGGACATGACCAATACCAGATAGTCAAACATATCATGAAGTCCCGCCTCAAAGAGTAGAGGTATCTCAAAAAACAATAGATCCGCCACCTCTTCTTTGGCGCTTTGGAGGAAGCTCCGGACGACTTTTGGATGGATTACGGAGTTGAGAAAGTCCAGCTCATCAGGATCATTGAAGACGATGTCTGATATCTTCTTTGTGTCGATCTCGCCATTGGTGAATGCTCCCTCTGCCCATCTTTCTCGCCAGATTGTGGCACTCTGCATGAGGATATCTTTAGCCACAAGATCTGCATAGATCACCTTCTGACCGAGATCCTCCAAGTAAGCGCAAAAACTGCTCTTTCCGGAACCTATATTGCCGGTGATGGCTACAAGAAAAGCTCTATTTTCTGGCATCAGTGATGATCTGCATGAGCTCTTCAAAGGCTACGTTTGTGATGATCTCGCCTCCGCGGGCTACTGAGTTCTTCCCGGTCTGTTCTGATACAATGATGGCGACTGCATCTGAGATCTCTGTGATCCCGATCCCGGCAAGATGCCGAGTGCCAAACTTCCGAGAATACTCTGAATTTTGAGAAAGGGGCAAGACAGCCTTTGCTGCCATGATCCGATCCCCTCGAATGATGATCGCGCCATCGTGTAAGACACTTTTGGGATTGAAGATTGCCAATATGAGCCGCATGGAAATCGCCGCATCTATCTGTTCACTCTTTTGGATATACTCATTGAGCTTGGTTCTATTCTCAAGCACAATCAGAGCGCCTGTCTTGCGGAAATTCATCGACGAAATAGCATCAATAAGGGGTGTATAGATGGAGCTCTTTCTTGTCTTGGAAAAGGCGGATTGGAGCTCCTTGGCTAGATTGAGGCGGCTGAGAATAGTGCGCAATTCCGGCTGAAACAGGATGACTATCGCCATGATCCAATAGGTGCGAATCCCGCTGAGCACGGAAGAGAGAACTTGCAGCTCAAATATGCTGGCGATGAGATATAGCGCTAGAAGAAAAAGCAGCCCCCACAAGACTTGATAACCGCCAGATTTGCGAATGATCAAAAGGGTCTGATAGATTAGAAAAGCAATGATTAGGATATCTACGATGTCTTTAAACTTTGGTATCAAAAATTCCATTCTATTTCTCCATCCCGTAGATTGCTGTCAGGACCTCCATGAACTGACGATGCTCATGCACGTCATGAACCCTGATGATATCTACCCCACTCTGACACGCCACAAAAGTGCTTGCCAAACTGCCACCTACTCGTTGATGCTCCGGTGATGGGGAAATGAAATCTATAAAGCGCTTTCGCGAAGCACCAAGCAAAAGCGGAGATCCCAGACTCCTAAATCTATCCAGTCCCGCCAAGAGCTTGAGATTGTGCTCTGTGCTTTTGCCAAATCCGATTCCGGGATCAAGGATGATCCTCGATGGATCAATGCCCTGACAGGCAGCATAGTCGATTCTGTCTCTGAAGAAATCAAGTATCTCGCCAAAAAGATCTTCATAGTGGGGATGCTTCTGCATGGACTGAGGAGTGCCCTGCATGTGCATCAAGACCAACTTGACTTTGGGATGTTCGGCAAGTACTGATGCCATCTGAGGATCATGCCTGAGCGCAGAGATATCATTGATGATAGCTGCTCCAAGCGCTATGGCCTCGGCAGCGACCTCTGCTGACTGCGTATCGATCGAGATGGGATATCCGGGATTATCATGAGCAAGGTTGGAAAGCACGGGCTTTATCCTCTCCCACTGAAGCTGTGGTGATACGCCTGTGGAGCCTGGGCGCGTGGATTCGGCACCGATATCTAAGATATCCGCCCCTTCTCGGATAAGGCTTCGTGCTTGTGAGACTGCTGCGCTCGGATCAATAAATTGACCGCCATCGGAAAAGGAATCTTCGGTCACATTGAGAATTCCCATGATCTTGGCTTGATGAAAGCTTCCTTTTACACTCATCTTTAAATCACTTATCTGAGAGTGAAATTGCATCGAATTCGATAGCGTTTTTCAGAATTGTATGGCCCGGTAAAACCAAAGCGCCAATCCCTCATTGCGACACGGAGAGCTTCCCAATGTTCGGCTCTTCGATAGCTGACCACCGACAGGCTGCTCATGTCCACCCTGCCGCTGGATAACAAGCGAAACTCTACTATCACAGTGTCATCCATCAGTGGCTTGATGTTTGGTCGTGTCTCGTGTAAGAAGTAGGCGTCAGACCCACCTTCAATCAAAGTTGAGGAATATCCTCCGGTTCCCAGAGGATTAGCAGCATCCACACCGGCAGAGCTCAATGCTTCGGTCAGGGAGGGATTCCGTTCGATACTTGTGACGGCAGCTCCGGTATCCTGATTGGGCACTTCCAATAGCGGGCTTTCGATAGGCGATACAACCGGATTCTGAACGAGTTCGGTTTCTTCACTGACGCCTGTGTCTTCCGGAATCTCCATACTGGCGGAGCTTTCCTCGTTCGCTCTGGGGAGACTGCTTTGCATGGGCTCGGTAATGGGAGGCTCCTCCCGCTGCTCCAATATCCAATCAAACTCGTGCCATTGTTGGTTGGCCTCAGTGTTTAGCGAGATAAGCATAAACAAGAGCAAAATGACCACGTGAATCCCGACTGAGATCAGATAGGGATATCTCTGAAGGACGGGTGCGAGAAAGTGTTTCACCTCTCCCCTGCCTCCGCGCTTGGATCAATCTCAGTGGCCACAAAGATCTTCTCATATCCTGCCGCTCGGATAGTGTCCATGATCCGGATCACTTTCTGAAGAGGGAGATTCTCCTCAGCAGAGAGCCTAACCACCTGTTCGGGGTCTTCATAATCTGCCCTCAGCAGTTCTGCAAGCAGCTCAAGATCAACGGGCTCGTCATTGTAGAAGATCGTATCATCGCTAAGAAAGGAGATGTGGATATGCTGCAGTGAATGCCTTGAGGCGGATTGAGAGCCGGGTAAACGGATGGGGAGCCCGGTCTGGCTGCTAAAGTTTGAGACAATCAACAAGAAGATGATGAGCAGGAAGATTACATCCGTCATCGAAATCAGCATCGTAGTGCTTATCTTTTGTTTTGATAGTCTGAGTTTCATAGCAGATTCTTCATCCGGATTGTATATTCAATGGCGCTTTCTTGCATGTCTTTGACGATGTTCTCAAGCTTTTGAACAAGATCATTGTAAAAGATGATGGCAACGATGCCCACGATGAGTCCGCCGATGGTAGTCAGCAGCGCTTCCCAAATGCCGCCTGCCAAGAGAGATATATCGACTCCCGCACTGCTATGCGCTTGGATATTCATAAAGACCCGCACCATGCCAATAACGGTTCCCAAAAAACCTATCAGCGGAGCGATGGCGGCAAATGTGCTAAGCCATCCCATGCCCTTTTCAAGACGATGCAGCTCAAGATTCGCAGCGGATTCCATGCTTTGATGGATCAGGTCCTCATCGTTCGTTTCGGCAAAGAAGAGCTTCTGCAGCATGATGCCCAAGGAGCTTATTCTGGGTTCATCACTCAGAACGCTGCGCAATCCTTCCAGCTTTGTTTGATCCTTTAGCAAATCAGCAAGCTTCTGATTGTCGCGCTTTACACACATAAACTGGCGGTATTTCTCGATCACAATTCCAAGCACCGCAATGGATATCAGCAGCAATACATACATCAGAATGCCACCGTGGAGAAGTAGGGATAAAAGCGTCATGATGCCTCTTTATAGTAGTTACAGACACCTGCCCCTCATAACAATGAAGGGCAGGCATCCATTATGTTATCTATCCGTTTTTCTTCATGAAGTCATTCATGAATTCTGCCAAAGCATGTGCTGCAGGCAGAGGAAGTGAATTGTATGTGCTGGCTCTGCATCCACCCACTGAGCGATGGCCTTTAAGACCGATCATGCCGGCTTTCTTTGCTTCACTGATAAAGAGAGCTTCCAGATCTTCGCTAGGCAAGCGGAAAGTGATATTCATCAGCGAACGATCCTCTTTATCCACGGTTCCTTTATAGTAACCGCCGGAGTTGTCGATAACGTCGTAGATGTATTTGGCTTTGACTTGGTTGTTTGTCGCCACTTTCTCAAGTCCACCCATGTCTTCGATCCATTTTAAGACCAGACCAATCATGTAGATGGTGAATGTAGGGGGCGTGTTGTACATAGAGCCGGCTTTGGCGTGCACATTGTAATCCAACATTGAAGGAAGACCTTCTTTAGCAGTTGCCAGGAAGTCTTTTTTGATGATCACGACTACGCAACCAGACGGGCCTACGTTCTTCTGAGCACCGGCATAGATCATTGAATACTTATCAATCTCAATCGGTTTGCTCATGAAGTTTGAGCTCATATCTGCGATCAAAGGAACACCGGACACTACTTTAGGATCGTGATGGAACTCAGTTCCATAGATAGTGTTGTTATTTGTGATATGCAGATATGCAGGATTCTCTGAGAGTTCGTAGGATTTTGGGATATACCCGAAATTCCTGTCCTCACTTGTAGCTGCAATGTGAACCGGTTTGCCGATCTTTTTTATCTCAGCAATGGCTTTCTTTGACCACACGCCGGTATTGATGATGTTTGCGATCTTACCATCATGAGCAAAGTTCATTGGCACCATGAGAAACTGCATGCTTGCTCCGCCTTGCAGGAAAAGCACTTCATGCTCATCTCCGAGACCGTAGATGCGTTTTACAGCAGCGTGTGTTTCGTCGATGATGGCTTGATACTCCTTGCTGCGATGGCTCATTTCCATGACGGAAAGTCCCATCCCTTTGTAATTGAAAAAGTCAGCTTGAGCTTCACGAACAACCTCTTCGGGAAGCACGGCTGGTCCCGCGTTAAAATTGTGTACGCGTTCCATTTGGATCCTCCTGGATGTATTTTTTGTTTCTTTAGTGCAAGGATTTCAAAAGCCATTCTTTAAGGCAAGCTATTTTTTAGCTTTGAGAATTATATTGACTAAAACTCATTGCTCTTAAGCATGTCTCAAAGGATTAAATCTATGTTACATAATATACTAAGGAACTACAAATTGATCTTGGCATCTCAATCTCCGCGAAGACGTGAGATCTTCGATATGCTGCGCATCAATTACAATGTGAAAATCAGCGACATAGCAGAACCGATCACCGATGAGGACCCTGCGCTGCAGGCCGAACGTCATGCTAAAAACAAAGCATTGGCGATTTTGGCATCCTGTAGTAAGTCAGAAATCGTAGTAAGCGCAGATACGATCGTGATCATTGAGGGCAGATTAATGGGCAAACCTGCCGATAGGGACGAAGCTGCGAACCACCTAAGGCTGCTTAGCGGTCGTAGTCACACTGTCATCACCGGAATCTGCATCGCTCAAAAAGATAGATGGGTCACGGCTCATGAGCTGACCGAAGTACGTTTCGCGAATATCTCCGAAGATGAGATACGGGACTATGTTCAGACCAATGAGCCCATGGACAAAGCCGGGGCATATGGCATCCAGGGCTTCGGTAGCCAGTTTGTAACGCGGATTAATGGTTGCTACTTCAATGTTATGGGATTTCCCGTGCATCTATTCTACAAAAGCATCAGAGATTTTCTTAAGGTCGGGCAGATATGAGACTCTTTACGAATGCAAAGTTTTGGAATAATGGCAGCTTTGACAATCCGATCAAAGCTATACTATGTGAAAATGGCAAGATCATTGAGATCTATGCATCCACCTCGGACTTACCGCCCAATGCAGAGCACTTCAATCTCAAAGGAAACTACGTCTTCCCGGGCTTTATTGACACTCACACTCACAGCTTTGAAGGTGGCCTATATTCACTGATGATCGATCTGAGCGCTGCGCAAAGCCTTCAGGATGTCTTTGATCTCATTGAAAGCGGGGCTAACGACAAAGGTAAGTTTATCTTCGCTTGGAATTTTGATGAAACCAAGATCAAAGAAGCGCGCTTCCCCAGACGAGCAGAGCTCAACCAAATCGTCAAAGACAAGAATCTGGTTCTACGCAGAGTGGATGGTCATTCGTGCGTTCTAAACAGCTATGCCTACTACAATATCCACCAAGCCATTCCAAGGTTCCATTCGGATGATGAAATCCTTCGAGCTCTCGAAAACGACACCGCCGTGCATTGGTTTCACAACAATCTGGATAATGAGCTCATACTAAGATCATATCATGCAGCATCTGACATCGCCCTAAAAGGTGGATTTTCCACCATCCACACCATGGTTGGCGATGCAAACATGTCCATCGGACACTATTCATCACTAGAAGAAAGACTTGATGACTTTGATGTCGATTTCATTCTCTATCCCCAGTCCTTTAGCCTTGATCAAGCGCTTGCAGTTGGGGCAAAACGCATCGGTGGCTGCATCCTTGCCGATGGTTCGATCGGAAGTTACACAGCAGCTATGTATGAGCCCTACAAAGGCAAGCCCATCCGTGGAACGCTATATCAGACAGATGCGTTCTGGCAAGATTTCATCACAAGAGCTCACCAAAACAACCTGCAGGTAGCAGTTCATTGCATAGGAGATCGGGCGATAGACCAGATCAACAAAGTATACATGTCCCTTGCAAATTCAGATTTCAAAGATCTTAGGCATCAGCTTATCCACTGTGAACTTACTGACGACGCCTTGATCAATCAGATCAAAGCCTCCGGTGCCGTGCCGGTAATGCAGCCGATGTTTGATCATCTCTGGGGAGGGGATTCCGGATTCTATTCCCGGGCTCTGGGTCTGGAAAGATCCAAAATCATGAATCGCTTCGGCAGCTTTCTTTCCCGTGGGATCAAGATTACCGGCTCATCGGATTGGTATATCACAAGCCTGGACATCCGTCAGTCTCTGAGCGCGGCAATCAAGCATCACAACCCCCTCGAAAGACTCAGCCCTGCCCAAGCCATTGATATCTACACACAAAATGCCGCATGGCTTTCTCACGATGAAAATCACCGAGGCAAGATAGAGATCGGCTTTGATGCAGATTTTAGCATCCTAAATTATGACCCTGCCCATCAAGTGACTGACCCCAAAATCGTCGCAGTAATCAAGAATCAGGAACTGGTGTATATCAATGAAAAAGCTTAATCACGACCACGTGACGCAGATTGCCAGCCTTGAGCTCAAGCTCCATCCCCAACTTGAGCCTGTGGATATGTACAAATTGCTCTACCAAGCCCTCTTTGGTCCGTTTCATATCGTCAAGGATATTAAGCAACTCTGCATATCGATAGATTCGGAGCTTTGGCAGATAGAGAGCTCATACAAGCCGGATTTTCAAGAACTAGGCCCGCTGTATAGCAGATTGAGCCTGAGCTTGATCAAACAAGACAAAAACCCCACCATGCGGCAAAGGCGCATCACAAGCATGGCAGAATGGATCTTGGATTCATGCGACATTATCGGTGATGTCCGCGATGACTTTCGCAGACAGTGGCTCGACTATCGCGAGATCTTCCAGCAGCTCTTGCCCGCCTCAACCGAAGCATGGCTCAAAGCAGATCGATTGGTAGAAGATGGCCTTCTGCCCAGCCATTCGGAAACTTTTCACAAACACTATCAACCTCATTATCGACTCATAAATCATAACTTAACCAAACACAAAGAAATCTTTTTGGAGCTTAATACATGACTGAAACACGAGTAAGATTTGCCCCCAGCCCCACCGGATACCTTCACATCGGCGGCCTCAGAACTGCTCTGTATGATTACCTCTATGCCCGCAACACAGGCGGGAAATGCATATTGCGCATTGAAGACACGGATCAAAGCCGAGAAGTCGAAGGCGCAGCGGCAAGCCTGATTGAGACCCTGCACTCTCTGGGCATTGACTTTGACGAAAGCCCATTAAAACACGGAGACTATGCTCCATACACGCAATCCGAAAGACTTGATCTATATCACGAACATGCCAAGATCCTGCTGGATTCAGGACATGCCTACCACTGTTTTTGTAGCTCTGAGACCCTCCAAGAGATGCGCGAAGAGCAACAGGCCAAAGGGGAATTTGTCAAATACGATCGCCGCTGCTTGAACCTTTCCAAAGAAGATGTACAAAAGAAGCTTGCCGAGGGCAACCCGCACGTGATCCGCCTTAGAATGCCGAATGAAAGGATCTTCGCCTTTGAAGACGAGGTGCGCGGCCATGTCGAGATGAATAGCTTTCAATCCGACGACCAAGTCTTGATCAAGTCCGATGGATTCCCCACATACCACCTTGCCGCCACTGTGGATGACCACTATATGAAGATCTCCCACGTGATCCGCGGCGAAGAATGGCTTTCTTCCACGCCCAAACACATCTGGCTCTATGAATGCTTTGGCTGGCAGCCGCCCATCTGGGTGCATCTGCCTTTGATCCTAAATACAGATCGCTCAAAGCTCAGTAAACGCATGAACGATGTCTCGGTCGAAAGCTACCTCACCAAAGGCTACCTCAAGGAAGCTCTGCTAAATTTCGTCGCCCTTTTGGGTTGGCATTCTGCTGATGACAGAGAGCTCTACAGTTTGGAAGAACTCTGCGAAGCGTTTAGCTTAGATCGGGTAAACAAATCAGGCGCCGTCTTTGATCTCGCCAAGCTTGATTGGATGAATGGACAATATCTGCGCTCACTTCCACTTGAGACAGTCGCAGAGCGAGCAGCGGCCTGGTTTGACCCGCAGGATATTGCGGATGAACAACGCTATCACAAGATCATCGCCGCTGCCCGTGAGCGCAGCACCCTACTTCCTGATCTTGCAGAATATGCGAAGATCTTTTTTAGTCCGGATCCACTATCAGAAAATGATCTAGAGCTTATCCGCTCAGAAGATTCCCGAAAAGTGCTTGCCTGGTACAAGGATCAGATAGCAGATATCTTCGCCGAAGACGCACAAAAGATTCAGGAGATTACAAATACTGGAATCAAAGAGCTGGGAATCAAAGGAAAAGCATATTACATGCCGCTCAGACTCGCGCTTTTGGGACAGCCGCATGGTCCGGATCTGCCCACGATCATCGGCATCTTGGGTATCCAAGAAAGCTGCAATAGATTGTCAAAATATCTGTAGCTTCTTCCCTGATTAGATCTGATTTGGGAGGATCCGGATAAAAGCTTTGCTTTAAACGGTTTAAGTGCCGTCCAGATGCCTCCCTCACCCCTTGCTCACCGGTCGAGTGTGCAAGAGGTGAGAAATCAATGACTTACGACTATGACTAAAATGACGCTTCAGCTTCAGCTAAGAAGTCCCTAAACGCCTCCTCTGCCAAGGGTATATCTTCCTTTTTTGTCACATATATGGGATCTGAATAAACTACCCGAATTTTGGCAAATGGCTTGGGAAAACGAAATTTATCCCAAGAATTGAACACCCATTCCCGATCAGCGTCACAAGCGACAGCTACGATCGGAATCTTTGCCAAGAGCGCAAGCTGAAAGATTCCGGGATGAATGGTGCCCACCGGGCCTTTGGGGCCATCCGGAGTGATCGCCAGAGAGTGGGTTTTGCTAAATCTCAGAAGCGTCTTCAGAGCTTGAGCGCCCTGTCTGCTGCTGGATCCTCGGGCAATGGCATAGCCAAGTCTTGCGATCGGAATGGCGATGAGATCGCCGTCTTTGGACGCTGATATGATCACAGCTATCTTATCTCCTGCTCTTTGCAGACCACATAGGATCAGATTTCTATGCCAAAATCCATAGACCACCGGTTCATCGAGCGGTTGGTTTTTCACATCAAAGCGCAAGCTAAAGCGAATCAGCCGCAAGAGGCACGCCGCCAATCTACCATAGACCAGTTTCGTGAGTTTAACCATAGGTGCTCAAAAGATGTGAGATGATCTTGGGCATCTCTTCGCTAGGTTTTTTGTCGCTTAGCATGGCTCTGAGTTTGCGTAGCTCCAAAAGCACGACATCATGTCTGGGGCTATCCGGCAAGAGCTCATTGACGTGTCTGAAAATCATCTCCGGATTCATATCGTTTTGCACCAATTCGGGCAGCACATCATTGTCCAATATGATATTGGGAAGTCCGATATAGGACACTCTGATGAGGCGTTTTCCGATCTGATATGATAGCGGATTGGCCTTGTAGCAGATGACGCTGGGTGTGCCCACATATGCAGCCTCCAAAGTCACTGTTCCTGATGTGCAGACCAATGCATCACAGTGTTTCATCATATCATAGTTATAACCGTCTATGATGTTTAGATTCCTCATTCCCGTGTCCGATACGAGATCCATAAAGAGCTGGTGGTTGACACTGTGGGTTTTTGAGATCAAGATCTCATAATCTTCTTCAGCCCATTTACGTGCTGCTTTCAAGAAGACGGGAAGCATCTTTTTTACTTCGCTGTTTCTGCTTCCCGGAAAGAAGCCCAGCCATCTCTTGTTTGGATTCAGATGATAGAATCTGGCAAAAGACTCTCTGTCCAGTTTGTGGTGAATTTCCTCAGAAATGGGATGTCCGACATAGCTGCAATTGATATTGTGGATCGAGAGCAGATCTTCCTCAAAAGGAAGAATGCATGCGGTATGCCTGACATTCGCTTTGAGCTTGAAGACACGCTCATGCTTCCACGCCCAAAACTGGGGGGCTATGTAGTATAAGACCGGGATGCGCATCTCATCCGCCATTGCTGCAATTCTGAGATTCAGCCCCGGATAGTCAGCCAAGATCACCAGATCCGGCTTTTCATGTTCAAAATACTGTTTTATTCGCCGCTCTACCTTGAGGAAAAACGCAAGATGACGGATGACCTCGACAAATCCCATAACAGAAAAGCGGTCGAAAGGGAAGAGAGTTTTGAGCCCCTGTGCCTGCATCTTGGGGCCACCTATACCCGCATGATGATAGCGTTTGCCTTCTTTTGAGAGAGCTTTCATGATCAGCTCGCAGTGAAGATCGCCGCTGCTTTCTCCCGCGATCCAAAAGATCGAGATCAATCTATCCATTAGTGCACCACCAATAGTCCCATCAGAGAGAGCGGGGTGACTATTGCGCTTGCCACCAAAACTCCAAGGAAGATATACAGCATGGATCTCCAAAAACTGATGCCAAAGATCCTGGAAGCCAAAGATCCTGTCCAGCCCCCGGTGCCGGGCAAAGGAATGCCCACAAATGATACCAAGCCGATGGCTTCATAGCGCTGGATTGCCTTGCCCTTGCGTCGTGTGCGAGCAAAGATCCAGTTTGTAAATCTTGCACCTAGAGGAACCTTGCTGATAAGCATGAAGAACCAATCCAAAAATAGCAGCAAAAACGGAATGGGGATCATGTTTCCGATGATGGATAGCAGCACTGCCTCCTGCCATGGCATTCTAAAGACCCAGATGGCAAAAGGGATCGCGCCTCTAAGCTCAATGATGGGGAGCATGGAAATGATCATCACGATGATCCGCGGATCCAAGCCCCGACTCTGAAGCCAATGCACGACAGTCTCTGAAAATCCTTGCTCATGAATTTCTTCCTGTGCCAGAATATCCGTATCCATCAACTGAGCATCCGCGGGAATCTCGCCATGCAAGCCTACTGCTAGTATCAACAATAATGATAGCATCAAAGATGCCTTTATAAATCTATAAATCAAACCAAAACTCCAAGTCTTTTTTGATTTGTCATCATTTGACAAAGAGCCGGATTCTGTCAATCTCAAAAATCTGGAATAAATAATGCTTGACGGAATAGTAATAGTGATCGCAGTTGATGAATGATTAGATCTTTGATAAAATAAATACGAAGCCATAGAGGAGAATCATGAAAAAAGCACTACTCTTGATCGGGATGATCTTTATCCTGTTTCATCTTTCCGCTTATCTTACCGAAACTGCATCTTTGGAGATGTTTATGTTCGGAAGCGAAGAAAACTGTGACTATGATAATTGGGTCTCACACATCGCTGAAGGTATCGCGGTTCCGAACTACAATCTTTATGCTCCCTACGATAGACAAACCAATGGTTTTGGCAACTATCGCATCCCAAATTCCACTGAGCTAAATCAATGGGGAAACATCGTAGATCTCTTTCTTATGGGAATGCTCCAAGAAGCCCAAGACGCTGTGGATCAAGCCGGATTCCCATATCAGGTAGTAGAATTTAACGATATCGATACCGATCGAACTTACTATATGCTTCGTGAAATCCCGGATTGGGATTATTATGACGACAATGGCACGCCTGATGATCCCTACGATGACGAGATCGGTGCTTTTGACTATGGCTGGGGCTTGTATATCTACAATCCCGATGCTCAGAGACCCATCATCATCACAGTGCCGCATCCCAATGACGACTTCCCCACTCCCATCATGGGATATGAGACTCTCACTGTCTGGGAAGCGCCATTCTTGCTGATCTCCGGAGCAGGAAGAGAAGTGCGATGGACAAATGTCGGCTCCTACACAAATGCAAAGTCACTCTCTGACCCAACCCGTGTGGAAGCTCATCCCTTCAACGTTGCCTATCAGAAATTTGCCGATAAGATCCGCGCAGAACACGGCAGAAGGGAATTCTCTTTCCAGATCCATTCCTACGACTGGAATCGTCATGTCGGCATGACTGACAATCAGATCTCTGCAGGATACAATCGGCTCAGCCCCAATCTTCCCATCAGAGACTTCAGCAGCGCTAAGAATGATCTCATAAACAAGGGTGACCATCTCATGATCCCGGCTAATACCATCGGGATTCATGATGATGTGTATCTGAATGACTATTACTCTGTATACTATTCGAATTTTGATTTCACCTTCTCAGATGGTGAGCATGAATATCCGGTCAGCGACGCTATCACTTTGCCCGGCTATTCGCTGAATCGTCAAATGCTCTATACACTTAGCGGTTGGAATGACTATGACACAATCAGTCCCTTCTTCCATATTGAGATGGATGAGCTGCCCAATGCGTATGATGAAACTGAGAATAACTATAAGTGGTTTTATGGTTGGAATGAAGATATCGGAAAATGGGATTATGACAATACTTATACAAACCTGAGACAGTACTATGCCAGATGGGTGCATGATCTTGATGAGCTATATGATGATCTCTTCCCTCTTGATGATGGGGTGGATCCCACAATACCGGATAATCTCACGGTAATCAACAGCTCTATGTATTATGTCTCATTGGGATGGGATATGAGTGATTCATATGATTTTGACAGCTATGAGATCCTCTATGCTACCGAACCCATCGGCGAAGACAATTATCAGATCTTTGATCGCAGCAATTCCTCCATCCTGGCTTCTTTGGCTTGCACTTCCGTGAATGTCACCGGCCTAAATAGCAACTACAACTACTACTTCAAGATCCGTGCTCGTGACAAAAACGGGAACTATTCAGAACCGTCTTATGAAGTGACCACCATCCCAGCTCCGGCAAATATCACAAGCTTCACCGCCCATGGTATGACAAATTCCGTCAGGATCTATTGGACGGTCGGCACTGCCAGCGGGCTCGTGGGATTTAACCTATATCGCAAAGCCATCGATGGTGATTGGGAAATGATTGACTCCTGGGAAACCAACTCAAGCCTCAATTCGGGAAGCAGCTCCTATGAGTATTGGGACACTGATCTTCCGCATGGTGAGCACTATGTCTACCGCATCAGTATGGTCGACAACTCGTCTTTTGAGTATATTCACAATGTACCGAAACCTGCGGTAGCTGAATTGGTGCATGAGCTCCATCTATCAAATGCCTCCGGAACCAGAACCAATACTATCGAGTTTGGCAACAATGCCTACGCTACCGACGGTCAGGATGCATATTGGGATGTATCAAAATCCAACCCCACTTCAAATTATGTGTGGCTGGCTTTTTGGCAGCAGTATTGGGGACAATATGGCACTCAGCTTGCCCGAGAGATCAAGGGCGAATATGACGTTGACTCCGAGCTGAAGACATGGACCCTGCGGGTTCGCTCCGATCAGTTGAACGTGCCCCTTTTCCTATCAGTTCCGACGGCTGAAACCAGATCTGAAAAGATCTATATCTATGATGCCGGCAACGGAAACTGGCATGATCTGCAAAGCGGCCCATATGAATTTACCGTCACAAATACGAGTGTCAGGACAATGACCCTATATTGGGGTAATCTCCAGCCCAGAGCATCATTTTCGCATATGGAAAACCAGATCTTCCAAGGCGGAAATACGATCAACTTCTCTTGGAGCAACATCAATCCTTTCCTTATTGATCACACAAATCTGTATATCAAAAACGCCACAGATTCACTTGCGATCTATCTGGAAGCTCCCGCGCATGCAACAAGCTATAGCTACATCATCCCGCAAGCAACGGAAATGCCGCATGCCAAAGCATATGTGGAAGTCGTTGCAACCGATGGAATTCGCTCTACATATACTTCCCCATATACCTTTGCGATCGTCCCGAGGATGAATCTGCTCTACACCGAACCGGGCTGGAGCACTCGCAGCAATCCTTTTGTAAACGATATTTTCTCAATGCCGGATCTCTTTGGAGATGGCGCTATGGGTTATATCTGGAACAACCATTGGATGCAGATGGATGATTTCTTCCCGGGTATTGCATACTTTGTGGAAGCGACCGACTATGTCTTCAATAGCAGCACCTCAGATGTGCTTGCTTTTGAGACCGATATCGAAATCGAATCCGGCTGGAACTTCATTGCTAATCCCCACTTGTGCCATTATGATCTATCCTCATTGAAATTTACCGTCAATGGTATTCCGTACAATTTCAGCGAAATGCTCGGACAAAGATTGATCTCCAAAGCCGTCTATGTCTATCGCGATGGCGCATATCAGATGGTTGAGAGAATCGAGCCACATGAAGCATTCTTTATCAAGAGCTATTCGAGCCCCGGAAACAACATCGTGATGAGCTTCTACCCCTTCTACGAAGCGCCGCAGGTAAGGCCTCCTGCCCCAATCTGGACGGTCAAACTGACTGCTCAAGGCGAGACGACTGACAGTGACGAGATCATTGTCGGTGCAAGCCCCATCGGAACTGAAGGCTATGACTTCCGCCTGGATCTGCCTAAAGCCCCGGAAAAGACTCTCTTCTCCGGTCTCACTATGCATATCGAGCCCTTGATGGCAGACGACTTCACAGAAACTGCCCTACAGCAAGAAATGCGCAATTCATTCAGAGATCCAGAGACATCTGTACAGTATGACTTCATCCTTCATAGTGATGAGGCACAAATGGTTGAATTCTCCGCTGTGACATACAATGTTCCCGAGGAATGGACAGTACGCTTCTATCTTGAGAATGAACCGGCAAGTTTGTATGACGGCGAGAGCTTCTTTATGGAGTTGCCCGAAGCCGGCAGCTACTCCGGAAGGATCGTTATATATAACCACACAGTGTCAAATCAAGATCTGGTGAGCAGCCCGCTTGGCCGCATCAGCGCCTACCCCAACCCCTTCAACCCGGATGTGACCATAGCGTTTAGCACTCCTATGGCCATGGATTGTAGCGTAGACATCTACAACATCAGAGGTCAAAAAGTGAGAAACATCCACAATGGAATCTTGGGGGCAGGATCCCACAATCTGAGATGGAATGGCGAAGACATGAACGGACGCTCCGTAGCAAGCGGCATGTATTTCGCCAGAATCAAAACACCAAATGAAAGCAGAAGCATCAAGATGATGCTGATGAAATAGTCTCAAAGAATAGATTCAAACTAAGGTGCCGACATGCTCGGCACCTTTTTTGGCTTCAGACTAAAGCGCCAATAACAGCGGGTATGACTTCGCTTACCAGAAGTCTCTCAGATCAACGCATGGAGCGTTTCCCGCTGTTGGTTTAGATGCTGGTGGCACGCCTCTTGAAAGCCTCCCCTGCTCAGCTCGAGAGGCCTTCAAGAGCATTGGAAGAGACTCCTAAGCCAGAAGGCACGATCACTGCCCGACTTCGGAAGAAGCCAGCAACAAAAAAGCGGCTCCACGAGAGAGCCGCAATTACTAAACAAGTGGTGGTATTAGTTCTGGGGCAGCCATTCATCCCTGATGGTAGGACGGCGTTCCGGACTCGGATCTTCCACTCTGTAGCTACGGTTTGAAAGAGTGTAGATAACTTCGATTCCTGCTTTGCCAAATTCTTCTCTGCTTGTAATCACAAAGAAGTAGTCACTGCCATCGTAGGTGATGGTAAAGTCGTCGGTCTGAACGAAGATCTCTCCACTCTCGTTGCTTTCGACAGTGTATGTGTCGGTCGAGACCAAATTAAGCTGACCAAAATCGAAAGGATATTCTGCAAAGTCGTCATTACGACGGAATTCCTCTGCTGCATCAACTGCTTCTTGCAAGACAGGTAAGACGGCTTGGAACTTTTGATGAGCGATGGCCTCTGCTTCCTTGTCTACTCTAAGCTGTTTCATGCCAAATATGAAAACGAATACCAGACCGACTAGCAGCAGAATCATGATCAATTCCACCAAGCTCACCTTGTGTTTGTCGGCTACCGGGGGTAGGTTTGCGTTTTTTGCTTTTGTATTCTTAGTTGTTTCTGACATTATCTTCTCCCACTGACTTCTTCTTTACATTCACCCTTTTTAAGCTTTCTTTTTTTGTCAAACCATTTTTTGCCAGATCCTCGGAAACAAGCTGATTCATCATCTAATCATTGAAACTTATAGCGCTGCGGCCTTCTTCCCTTAAAATCCTTAAGTGACAGTGCTCGTTTGAGATTGAGTTCCAGATTCACCGATGACTTTGAGCCAAACTGATCCAAGCCCACATAGAGTTCTATGAAGTCCCAGATAAGGCTGGGATTGCGCAGCCTCAATCCTATCCCTTCTGAGAACAAACTCTGCCTGGCCGCGGACTGCTTCTCGGAGTCTTCCACCACTGCAAGATCTACAAAACCAAAGACAGTGATCTGAAATCCCCACAGGGAGATCGGGAAGGATAGATCCTCTTCAAGGCTTAAAGAATACAGTTTGTTTCCCCTCAGATCTTGATCGCCGCGAAACAGAGGATCACTCTGCAAGCTCAGGCTTTCTGTGGGCATGCGCTTGTGTCCAAGGACATAGCGCGCTCTGATGAAGCTGCGTCCCTTCACTTGCCCCAAGCTCTTGTTTTGGGATATATACATAGGCTCAATCGAGATGATGGCCTGCTGCGGAGATCCATTATCAAGAAAGCCTTCCACGGCGGAGTTGAGAAAGAGATATTGATCATCAGCGGGAAAGAGCGACCACGATGAATGAAGTCCCAGAAACGGCCTGTGCTTATACTCCCCAAATTCATACCCGCCATATAGCTCCATCACGTAGCCCACCGGGAGATAGTCATTGTCCAGAAATGAGCTGATCCCGGGCAGATAACCGTAGTTGTTCTTTGTCAGCGCCAAAGATCCGAGCGCAAAGATGGACTCTTGCCAAGACATCCCGTCGATGGAATTTGCCACCGGACGTTTGGGATATCTTGTATATTCCAAGCTAAGTGCGGCATAGGAAGACTTGGGATAATCCCAAAGATCAAAACTTTGGGCAAACCACAAGCCAACTTCTTTCCTTTTCACTCTGCTTGTATCACGTGGTGCTGAAGTGTTTGTCTTTGTAAAGTCTAGACCTCCGGACTGTTTGAAGAGTGGATACAGAAAAGGACGAGAGAGATCCATATGAAACTCTTCCAGTCCGGGCATATCCGTCCAGGCAAGATCTCCTCGAAAGAATGTGCCAAGGATATTCGGATTCGTAAATGAGCTTTCCCATCCTATAGATCCTTGGTTTTGGGGATCCACATGCCAAGAGTTTCTAAGCGCATGTCCGGTGCCAAAGAGATTGCGATCTGTGATCCTGATATTGTATCTATCTCGACTGACATATTTACCCCCGATCTGCAGGAAGAACTTATCACGCACCATCACCGTGATCCTCAGATCGCCGCTTTCCATCTCATCCAAGATAAACGAGACTTCAGAAAAAGAAGCTTGGTCATAGATATATTGGATGTTGCTTTCAAGATAACCGATATATAGAGTGTCACCCTCGCTAAAGAACAGCATGTCCCGGATGATCTTCTCTCGCGTCTTGGGATGGAGATAGTTGCCCAGACCCACAGCCCTGTCGACAAGGGTTCCTTTGCCTTTTTGTGGCGTGAAGACATCCATCGAGACTACTATGATTTTCCCGATTCTCCGGCCACTGTATCGATCATAACTCGGAAAGTCCCTCGGCGGAATCGGCTCACCTTCATCACGGAAAAGCAGTGGATACATCCTAGAAAGCAAGCGGTTTTCTTGCATGGTCTTTTGTAGTCCGCTTTGGGATCTTTGGGATTCTGATTCACCGGATTTGCTTGTCGTCAAATCTGCTGATCCACAGATAATGGATGGGATCAGCATCATCAAGCAGACGATGAGTGGAATCTGAGTCCTGACTTGCAATAATCACCTCTTATCAATATCTTCTATAGACTGTGCACATATCTTTTGGTATATTTCTTCAAGATAGCGGAGATGGGCATTCAGTCAAGTAAATCATAAAAGATCAAAATCAGGATTTGCCTCATGCACGCAAAAAAGCTCATAGAAAGCATGGAAGCATTCTCTATGAGCCTTACATAAATAAAGAGGATTCTCTTAACGCAGCTCTCGCCTTTTGATGATGAAGTATGTAGCCACGATTAGGATCGCGCTGATGCCAAACCGGATCAAAGAATCCTTGCTTGAGAGATCCTGCCAAGCATACAGTTCCAAACGAGAATACTGCCCACTTAGCATCAAGGCTGTGGTTCTCAGCGGGGTACCGATGACTCCCATAAAGTATCGTTGAACACTAAACGTGCCGGTATTGAGCCACATATCCAAAAGATAGATCATAATGTCTATCATGACGAAAGTCCCGATCATGCCGCCAAATGCGTTTTTCTTGAATAAACTGGCAAAAAACCCGTATACAGCCGGAAAGAACAATAGGAAGATGATCGTATATGGGATTGAATTCAGCAGTCCATTTAATGCCAAAGGCAGATCAGCATAACCAAAAATGGCTAAAAAAGCGGTCATCACAAGGCTGTTTAAAACCGCAAGGACAACAAAGATTAAAAAAGAGCCGACTGTCACAATAGCGAGCTTTGAGAGCAGAATCTTTGGTAGGCTCACCGGAAGTGAGTAGTGGAAGATCTCACATTTTTTCACAGCATCCTGATTGATCACAACATCTGCCAAGATTAATGCTGCCAAGGAAGCCAGGAATCCCAAGATAATCGAGCTGCCAAAATGAAGTCCCCAGATCAATTCATCTATCTGAGCATGTTGAGCAGATATAAAGACGTTCAATTCACTGCCAAACTTGAAGTATGTGTATATGAGTATCAGCAAGTTAAATCCATAGATAGCAAGAAGAAACCACGCAGGAAGCAGCAAGGTCTTCCAATGAGTCTGCCATTCTTTGATCAGTAGTGCTTTAAACTGTTTCATTGTTTCCTCCTACCACTTCCATGAAGATGTCGGAAAGCGAAGGCCTGCCATAGCTTGCGGTGTCGATCATGACGTCTGAGGGCAAGACAGCGTGGACAAAGCCCATGTTCCGATTGATTACCTTGGGATTGTGCTTTCTTAGCAGTTCTTCTTTGTCGGATCTGAGACTCACCACGTGATAGCGGGATTTGAGGGATTCGATCTCTTCATTGACCACGATCTTCCCATCATCCAAGAATATTATTTCCTGCAATATATCCTCAATCTCCTCGACTTGATGAGTGGAGATAAAGATAGTTCTCTGTTCATCAAAGAACTCGCCTAGTATCGTGCTAAAAAACTCTTTGCGAAAGGCTATGTCCAAGCCCAAAGTCGGCTCATCCAAGAGCAGATAACGCACATCCAAAGATAGAGTTAATAGAAGATAGAGCTTTGTCTTCATCCCTTTGGAAAGCTTGCCCACTTTCTTATTTTCCGGTAGATTGCTGATCGCAAACATCTTCTTGCTGCGAGCTTCATTGAACCGGGGATGTATACTGCGATAATAGTCTATGCTCTGCTTGACCGTGAGCCTGTCGTCCAGACCGCTCACATCAGGGATAAAAGCCACTTGATCAAAGACCCTGTGGTCGCGATGCGCAAGCTCAAAACCATCCAAATTCACCTTTCCTTGGTGCCTTAAATACCCCAACATGCAGCGCATCAAAGTGGATTTTCCGGCGCCATTCTTTCCCAAAAGTCCGACGATCTTTCCCCATGGAAGTGTAAAGGAAACATCGTCCAAAGCCTTGAACTTACCATAGTTCTTGCTAAGACTATCAATCTCATAAGGGGTCGGATGATTCTCGAATGTCTTTTCGTATACCGTCATTTTTCTTCTCCATAGATGTCGTTAATGGTTCTTAGAATTTCCCTTTTGGGAATCTCATAACTTTTTGCAAGTCGCAAAGAAGGCTCCAATGAGTCACTCACAAAAGATGATCTGCGACTTGAGATGATCTTCTCGCGAGCACCGGATGCCACAAAGACACCGATCCCGCGCTTGTTGGATAGTATCCCTTCTTCGACCAATGCATTGATTGCATTGCCGACCGTGATGGGATTGATGCTATACTCCGCTGCCAGCTCACGAAAGGACTTGAGCTTGTCCTCTTCCTTGATGGCTCTGGCGAGGATCTGTTCTTCGATATGTTTGCGCAATTGCAAGTATATCGGCATGTCGTCATTAAATACTTTCATAGCATCCTCATACGCTTTATTTCACCGGGGCTTGCCTAGTGATGTAGTCTACTAAATCACTACCCGTCTTGCTGTCAAGTCTTTTTTTTTGATCTTATACAATTTACTTGACAAGGAATCGCAAAGAATCTAGCTAGAGTCATTACTTAATGAGGTGGAAAGCATGAAAAAATATCCAATACTTGTCGTTCTTATCTTCTTGCCGATTTTTGTCTTTGCTCAGGACATGCCCTTTACTGTCCGCTCCACGACCAGCTACTCTGTTTCCAGCATAATAGGAAGAGTCGAGATCGACTCTGTGAGATACAATCAGCTTCGCTTCATTCAAGAATTCAAATACAAGAAGTTTGGGCTCGGTCTGGATCTGGATTTTCTCTTTGATAGGGATTTGAAGCTAAGGGAAAGCGATTGGGATCACATCGAAGACATACTCGGTAAGTTTTACTACTTCCGCTATGCAGAAGTTGGAGATCCCTTCTTTTTCCATTTCGGAGGTTTTTCAAACTACTCTATAGGCAATGGCCTGGTGATGCTCAATTATTCAAATATGCACTACTACCCGGATCTTAGGCACAATGGACTACTGATCGGAGGCTGCTTGGACACTCGTTTCAAGCCAAAGCTGGAAGTCTTTAGCTCAGACGTGCAAAAAAGCCAGATTCTAGCAATGAACGCCACGATCCAGCCACTTCCGGATTCCACTCTTAGATACATCGATCAGGGAGTGGTGGGATTGTCCCTGTATGCTGATCGCAATCAATATGGCAATCTCAAGCACGCCCTGGGAGATTCTTTGTATCAGATTCACAAGCCGGACGACTCGGATGCGGTCGTAATAGTCGGCTTGGACTATAGCCAGCCCTTTGCTCAGTCTGAGAGTGCCGAGTTTGGGATCTATGCAGAGGTGGCGCATATCTTTGATAGTGGGACCGGATTCATCCTCCCCGGAGTCTATGCGGATTTTGATGTCGTGAAACTCAATCTGGAGTATAGAGTTCACGGTGACAAATTCACTCCCGGCTTCTTCGATCACTTCTACGAAGAAGAGCGAGCGATGCTGGACACAGTCTCGATGGCGGTCGTCACCAAGCAGGAAGCGGTAAATCAAATGGAAGCATCATACGGATTCTATGGCAAGATCAATGCAACCATAGCTGACAAATTTAAGACCATGATCGCTTGGCAAAACATGTATGGCAATGATCTTGTGGGCGGTAAGTCACTATGGTTTAGTCTTAACTTGGACACACAGTATAAACGGCTCGAGAGAGTAGGGATCGCCTACAGCAAGACCGGAGTGGAGAAGCTCAGCCTAGGCAAGGTCGCTGTTCCCCGGGCACGGCTTTCCACCAGCATCACGATGAGCCTAAATGAAAAGAGACGCTGGTTCTTTATTGCTAAATACAGTGAAAAGTATCCCGACAAAGATGGAGATATCAAGTGGTGGAAGGATACTCAGCGCTCCTTTGGGCTGGGTGTCAAATATGTGTATTAGCGATAGAATGCTACACTGTTGGGACTCATCCCCTTCACAGCTAGCAATCTTAGAAACTACCACATGCTCCGTATCCGCGCAGAATTTGAAAACGTGATAAACTAATCTGTGATAGTGTTATAGATTCCGGATCAAACCCGGAATGACTGGTTTTGGCTTGATGAATAGAGCGATGGGGGCTGGTTTTGGCTTGATGAATATGGCGATGGGGACTGGTTTTGGCTTGGTGATAATAAGGCAGAAACGTGCAAAACGACACCCAAATTCTACATCGTAGATCGCACATTGTACATTCGATTTTCGGCGTAGCTGCAAATCGCCTAAGTCCTTATTTTCTCACCGCTTGCACGCTCGACCGGTGAGCGACCGGTGAGGGAGGCATGATCGCGCCCTATTTTGCAAGCAGTTACGAGCCAGTTTATTGCAATAAATGCATAGTTTCGATGCGTCCGAGAAGCTCTCGAATGTGATCAAGGGATCTTACAAACCCCAAAACCTGAGTGATCTTTGTATCATGATTTCATGAGTGAGTCGTTTGTTTTCCTGAGGAGCGTAGTTTAGCGTGTATCCGAGTCGATACTGTTTAGGAAGCACCAATCTCAGCGCAGCTTCGTGGGACACGAGGATCTGTGTCTTTTGTTGGAGGTCAGTTGCTTCCTGCAGCATCAGCTCATAATCCACAAACATCCGATATCCAATGTATTTACTCATATTCATTGAAAGATTATTCAGCAGAATTGAAGAAGAGAATTGGGTGATGTCTGATGTAAAATCTGACATATCGGAGAATTGTGATGGATCGGATGAATATTCGCTAAAGAGGTTTTGAATAAAGCCGGCATTAATGGAAAATCCGTCCAGGCGCAGTTTGCGACGGATCCAGTTTTCCACTGGGTAGAAGAATGGAGTCAAGAATGAGGAATCGAGATTCCCACCGATCAAGCCCAATGCTTCATCCTGTAGTAGGTTGTTCCTTTGATCATCCGGCAGTTCGTCCATACTTTGATTGTATCTCAGACGAGAAAGCACCTGAGTGATGTTTCGATCTGCCGGGTTGTCGCTGGCAAGGCTAAGCTGCAGTCTGTCAAAGATGCCCTTGTCAAACTCCGGGCTAGAATACACTGTCAAAGTGACGGTGCTGCCATCGGGAGTTCTTTTGAAAAATACTCCACTGACATCCATGATACCCTGTTGATCGATCATGCTCACGGCGATATTGTCTACTTGGAACACAGTTCCAAAGAAGTCAATGCTGCCTCTTTCGGAGTTTATGCTTGCTTCTTCCACGATGAAGCGATTGCCGTCGTATCGAAGATGCAGGAAGCCCCCGGGCATGATGTGCAGATTGGTGGGATATGTGACATAACGCACGTTTTCGCCAATGCTGACCATGAGATCAAGGGTGAAAGGAAGAGGCGCGGGATCTGAATCTGGCTTACGCCCGGTGCTCCGGACAGACATGATGAGATTGAGCAGATTGTCCGCTCCCGGCGGAAAGAGAATATCCAGATTGGATGCTACAACGTGAGCTTCGATCTTCATATCATCAAAGGGGCCTCTGATGGTGGCATATCGGCTGGATTGCCCTCTCAGCGCCACATTTGTGAGAGTTCTGGGAGGCGCAATCACGGGGATCGTGGCTTGGATGCCGGGCTCTTCGATCATCAACCTCAGATATCCGAGATCCAAGAATGACAGGACAAAATGATCTGCAGGATCCGGATTGAAGATATTGTCAATATAGAATCTTCCATTGCCCATTTGAAAAGAGCCACGTTGAATGATGAAACGATTGTCATCAAAGAAGCCGAGGATCTCAAGATTGCGGATTGGCTCCACTTGATCTTTGAGAAGGACATAGCCATCCCGGATATCGAGATTGCCTGCCAGCACCGCAAACTGCTCTTCCTCTGTGCCGATGGAAACAGATAGGCTTGAAGATCCTCTGGATTCTTGGATATAGTCTGTGAGAGTCATCAGCCAAGGGAATAGCTCTCCTGAGATCCTGAGATCAAGAGTCTTATCCCCTTCAAAATATTGGTTATCAATCGCGTTAAAATCCAGTGATCCTGAGGCTTTGGCTTCAAAGAGTCCGGGTGATCTTGCATATAGAGTATCCACTACCAAGGCTTCAGCGAGTTGAGCTCCGCGAATCCTCAACTCATCTATCTTAAAATCTGCAAAGCGCATGTCTTTGGCAGTCATGTCTATGCCAAATTCCATCAAAGGATCAGAGCTCAGGGCGTCCTTCAAAGCAAAACTCACTTCACCAGTCAGACTCGCTTCCCCAGGCGGCTCATAAAGAATCTTCTGAATCAAGAGCTCATTCATCGCTGCAAAGATCTCGAGATTCACCTCAGGAAGGATGCTGCTGTTTCCTCTGAGAGTCAGCAGATTCCGATTTTGAGCATTGACATCACCCGTGATTCTGACATCATCCAAGCTCCCCTCCAAGGCGAGATTGAGATTGATGGGGAAGATGCTCAAAAGATCCAATTGATTGAGATTGAGATTTGCCGATAGTAGACCCGATCCATGACGGTTGTAGCTGGCAAAGAGATTGAGCTTTTCAAAATCTGGGATCAGGACTTCCAGATCAGAATAGTATCGAACCAAGCGAGCAGTATCCAGATTGTAGAGCGCCAAGTCAAAATCCATGTCTTGATAGTCTTCAAGATTGAGACGCCCTGATAGGCTGAGAAAATCTTCGGCCTTAAGGCTATAGACTTTTAGCATCATATCCTTGAGCTGCATGGCAAGCTCGATGTCCAATCTTTCTCCAAAAAGGGAGCCATTGCGCGTCTTCAGGGACGCGTCCAGAGCCAAATCACTGATATCCACCGAGCCTATCAGATCGATCTCGGACTTGTAGTCGTATTCTCCTTCCAGCCTTGTATCCAATATGCTGCGAAGCCAGATCTTGTCCTTCAGCATGATTCCGGTCAGCTTTCCTGATACATTGGGACGAAGAATGTCTAGGACATTATGAGCGTATACATCATAGATATCCAGATCATTAAATGAGGCGTCAAGGGCAATATGCTGATCAAGGATATCACCGACCGCTGTGATTATGAATCCATTATCGGCGCTGAGGATAGCATCAAAGAGCAGAGATTCATCCGTCGGAGTCATAGTGGCATAGCCATTTACACCTCTAAGATCAAGCTCATTGAAGCGGATGTCGAGATCAGTCAGATTTGCCTCCAGAAGAGGATATGGCTTCATTAACATGCCATTCACATCTATCTTTCCTCGGGCGAGAAGGGGCTGATCTAGAGTATCCACGGGACTAGTGTAGAGCTCTGCGCTCAGAGCTAAACTCCGAGTATCAAAGCTGCCATCAAGATTCAGATATTGATTTTCCCATCTTCCCATAGGCAGGGACACAGTGGCGAGATCATCTCTCAGCTGCGCATTGAGCACGATATCTTCAAAAGCCCAGTCTTGATAGGCGAATCTTGAGGAACTCGCGCTTAGTGAAAGCTCCGGTTCACGGATGCTGCCATTTGCGAGGAGATTTGCCGCTACAGAGCCGGACATCTGAGGAAGAACATCTGCCATAGAAAGATCTATATATGCATTTGAGCCTTCTATTATCATGTCTCCCATTAAGTCTTTAATTCTAAGATCCGCATTTAAATAGCTTTGGGCTATATTTGCATTCGGAATACTGAGCCTGAGATAGTCTCCATCTGTTTCCACATTTATCCGTGGGATGGATACAGGGTAGCGATCTATCACAAAGGCAGAGCTATCCCAGAAAAGGGCATTTGCGGAATAGATGGCAGCTGTGGAATCAGCAGGCTCTTGATATGTGGCACTTGCATTGATCTCGCTACGAAAATCTTTGATATCCGGATGATCGATATATAGTGGTTCAAAATCGTGAATTGAGGCTTGGGCAATATCTATCCTGCCTTTATCTAGGGTAGCATCAAAGACGATCTCACCGCCTAAGGAGCTATTTGCTCTGAGGCTAATCCTGCTGACTGAGCCCATGTTATCGGCCTGAATCTCGAGGTCTTTGAAGCTCTCTTCGATGATAAGATCTCCATCTTGCATCATCTTGATGGGGAGGCGAACATCAGCGCTCAGCTCACCTTTTTCCAGGCTGATCCGATCAAAGTATTCGCTAATATCAGGAATCGAAAATGAAGACTTCGGCTTGTATTCTTTCTCTTTTGGCACATGATAGTATCTGACTGATGCAATGGGTCGGATGATCTCAATGCTTGAGATCACGCCCTCTGGCCTGAAGCCTGAAAAGATGAATTTGTAGACATTATATCTGACTCGGATGCTTTCGGCCGTTAGCGAGACAAGGCTGTCGGGCATCGCAAAATGGACATCTTGAGCAAAGACCTGTCTGTCGCTGATATTTAGATCACCAAAGCTGAGCTCAATATTGGCAGCATTGCTGATCGTGTCGGTGATAAACTTGCGCAGACTATCCCTTCCGCCTAGGGGATACCAGATAATGAAGAATAGAGCATTGATCACCAAAAGGATGATGATCAGGCTCAAGAACTTACGTGGGCGGCGCACTACATTCTCCTATTTGCGGATCAGAACCCCATCCACGAGTTCATAAACCACATCTGCTTTGCCGGCAGCTTCAGCATCATGCGTGACTATCACAAAAGCTTGGTTTAGCTCTTTGTTCAGGGATTTCATCATTTCCCAGACTTCTGAGCTATGCAGAGGATCCAGATTCCCGGTTGGTTCATCAGCTAAAATAACCTCAGGATTTTTAGCAATGGCTCTTGCGATA
>CALGPA010000025.1 GCA_937960795.1 uncultured bacterium
GAATCTATAGAAATTACCCAGCAGCCCTAGACTAGTCATTCCGGAAAGTCGAACGGAGTGAGGCTTATCCGGAATCCATTATCTGTCCACAGAATGACACTAATTTGCACATATTAGCTCAAGAGGCTTGAGAAGCATATCCCTAGCTCCTGCCCGGATGGGCGGCTACTATCCCACGCGACAAGATGTCGCGTCTACTATGGGGGGCTAAAAGCAGCCCCTACACTAATATGCGGCTAAAATCCGCATCTACACAGCCATGTCTGCTCCTTGTTACGCGTCAAGATGTCGCGTCTACTATGGGCGGCTAAAAGCCGTCCCTACATTAGCTATACCATATCTTCACTACCAGCTCTAGATTAGTCATTGTGGGCATGACCGCTATGATGAAGATCTTAAACACAGCCATTGACAAAATCAGCCTCTTCAAAATGCTGGAACAAATAGCATTTAAAGGCAGTAATAAATGAGAAAATACATAGTATCGATCTTAGGACGCCCAAACGTGGGCAAATCGACCTTGTTTAACAGGCTGTGCCGCAAGCGTATGGCGATCGTCGATTTTGAAGCGGGCATCACTCGGGATCGCAAATATGAAGATGTCGAATGGAACGGCAAGGTCTTCAAGCTGGTGGATACCGGCGGCATCGTCTACGATAGCGATGATTCCATGGACAAGATGATCATGCATCAAGCGCTTTTGGCAATTGACGAAAGTGATCTGATCATCTTCATGGTCGACGCCCACACGGGGACTACCGACCTTGACAAAGCGATCGCCAAGATCCTTTTCCCTCATAGAGATAAGGTCATGCTCGTCGCAAACAAGGCAGATAGCGAGAAACACGAGTGGGAAGTCTATGATTTTCTCCAGCTTGGCTTTGGTGATGCCTTCCCTATCTCCGCGTCTCATGGGCGCAATACCGGGGACTTTTTGGATGAGCTGATAAACATGATGCCGGACACGATGGATATAAATTATGAAGAGCAAGACACCCTTGCCAAGCGCACCCGCATCGCCGTGGTCGGCAAACCCAATGTCGGCAAATCATCGATCGTCAATCTGCTCATCGGAGATGACAAACAGATAGTGACCGACATCCCCGGAACCACCCGGGATAGCATCGACACTCCGTTTCGCTTTCATGGCAAGGACTATGTCTTGGTCGATACAGCCGGATTGCGCCGCAAGAAAAAGGTAAACTACGGAGTGGAGTATTTCAGCACAATGCGCACCATTGAGGCTGTGGATCGCTCTGATATCGTTGTCTTGGTGCTTACTGCAGATGAGGAAATCTCGGTGCAGGATCTCAAGATTGCATCCTACGCCCAGCGCAAGATGAAAGAAATCATGATCGTCTATAATAAATGGGATTTGGTGGATAAAGACAGCTCAACGACCGGAAAATACATCAAAGAATTGCACTATCAGATGCCGTTTTTACGCTTTGCCCCAGTGATCTTCATCTCCGCCAAGACGCATCAACGCATCCACAAATTGATGGAGACCGTGGCGCTGATCGAGGAAGAAAGTCAAAAGCGTATCCCGACTTCCGAGCTCAATCGCTTCATGGAGACGGTCATCGCCCGCAGACCTCCCACTCACCCCACGGGAAGACACGTGAAGATCTTCTACATCACGCAGGCGGCAGTCAAACCTCCCGTCTTCATCTTTTTCTGCAATGCTCCGGCTCTCATCACAGAGAATTATCGCAAGTTTTTGAACAATCAGCTTCGCGAAATCTTCCATTTTTCGGGAGTATCGATCAAGCTGATCTTCAAGGGTCGCAGTAAAGAGGAGATTGAGGATGACAAACGCTAACCTTTGGATGCCCGTTTTAGCCTATCTTTTGGGCAGCATCCCGGTGGGCTGGATCGTCGCAAGAGTCTTTTTTAAGACGGACATCCGCAAGCAAGGAAGCGGCAATATTGGCGCTACAAATGCTCTGAGAAACTTTGGCACCACGGTGGGGATCATCGTCTTGCTATTGGATCTGCTCAAGGGCTTTTTGGCAGTGCGCATTGCCGGAGGAATCTTTGGCATGGAATCCGGCTTGGTAACTTTGTGTGGACTTTTGGCGATTTTGGGGCACGTCTTCCCCGTCTGGCTCAAGTTTCGTGGTGGCAAAGGCGTGGCGACAGCAGCGGGAGTCTTTCTCGCGCTGGCACCACTCTCTTTGGCAATCGCTTTGGGACTCTTTGTGATCATAGTCGCGCTCACTCGTTATGTATCCTTGGGCTCGATTCTGGCCGCACTCACCTTTGGTGTGGCGGTCTACCTATTTGAGTTTCAGCAATATGTCCAAAATTGGTCAAAGCTCCTATTGATCACCCTGGTGATCCTGATGATCATCTTCAAGCATCGCCAAAACATCGGGCGCTTGCTGAAGGGAAATGAAAACAGACTTACTTTTACGAAGAAAGGGAATAAATAATGTGTGGAATAATCGGTGTATTTGGTAGTCCCAATGCCTCAAGGCTGGCGTCTTTGGGACTTTTTGCCATCCAACATCGGGGGCAAGAGAGCTGTGGTATGGCGGTCTCAGACGGCAAAGTGATCCGCCTGCGCAAGAAGATGGGTCTGGTAAAAGAAGTTTTTAACGATGCAGAGCTTAGAGCGCTGCCCGGAGAGATAGCCATCGGGCACGTGCGCTATCCCACCAAAGGCTCAGCTACAGAATTTAACACGCAGCCTCATTTGGTGGAGACCCTGGCGGGTCCGACCTATGCTTTGGCATCCAATGGAGATCTAGTTAATTATCATGCGATGCGCCGTTTTTTGGAAGAGCGCAATGTGTATTTTAAAAGCGACAACGATGGAGAGCTCTTGGTCAAATACATC
Organism: uncultured bacterium; assembly: GCA_937960795.1. Taxonomy (GTDB): domain Bacteria; phylum Cloacimonadota; class Cloacimonadia; order Cloacimonadales; family Cloacimonadaceae; genus UBA5456. Next base: position 2,843 of record CALGPA010000025.1, read on the forward strand.
GCCTATCAGGTGATGCGCCAAGGGGAAGGCATCATCGAAGCGATCCGCCATCTCATGGAAGATATCAAGGGAGCATATTCCACGGTGCTTTGCACACGTGATGCGATGTATATGTTTCGGGATCCGCACAGCATCCGTCCGATGGTCTGGGGCAAGATGGAGGATGGCACCGTGGTGGTCTCTTCTGAAAGCTGCGCCCTGGATACGCTTGGCGCCATAGATCGGCAAGAGATCCCGTCTGCGGGCATCATCAAGGTAAGCAGCGAAGGCCTGAGAGTCATCGAAAATGATCCCGAATTATATCGCCGTGTACCCAATTCCAAGCACTGCATCTTTGAACACATATATTTTTCCCGGCCTGATAGCTACCACTTTGGCGAAGACGTCTTTAGAGTACGTGAGCGCCTCGGAGCAGCTTTGGCTGAGACTGATGAAAATCTTGATATTGACTATGTGGTGCCGGTGCCGGATTCTTCAAATTTCATTGGATTGGGCTATAGCAATCAGTCCAAGGTCCCTCTCTCACTAGGCTTGATCCGCAATCACTACATCGGCAGGACCTTCATCAAGCCCGAACAAACGATCCGTGATGAGAGTGTCCGCCAGAAGTTTAATCTCTTGCCAAACTTCTTTAAAGGCAAGAATATAGTTCTGATCGACGACAGCATCGTGCGGGGTACGACCATCCGCAAGATTGTGGATCTGATCAAGACCGCCGGGGTGAATCAGGTGCATCTGAGAATCGGCAGTCCACAGGTCAAATATAGCTGCTATTATGGCATTGATACTCCTTCCAAAGAAGAGCTGGTGGCAAATCAGCACAGCCTCGAAGAAATCCGTCGACGTACCCAGGTCGATAGCATCAAGTTTATGGACATTAATGATTTAAGAAGATGCGTGCAAAAGCCCGACGACTATTGCTATGCCTGCTTCAATGGAGACTACCCCCTGGGAGTAGCTGGAGAATAAAATGCAAGATCTCTTAGCGCTGATAGCCGGCAAAAAGGCTGTCGTCCTCGGCGACATGATGCTCGATAGCTACCAATGGGGCAAGGTGCAGCGCATCTCCCCGGAAGCACCGGTCCCCATAATCGAGATCAATCGGGAAGAATATCGCTTGGGCGGGGCTGCAAATGTGGCGCTAAACCTTTCTGCCCTCGGCGCAGAGGTCTTCCCCGTGGGAATCATCGGAGCCGGACCAAACGCTAAGATCATCGCTGATCTCTTTGCACAAAGCGGCTTGGATCCTGAAGGCTTAGTGAGGCTAAAAGACCGCAAGACGACCATCAAAACTCGCATCGGAGCCGCAAATCAGCAGATTGTGCGCATTGATATCGAGGATAGCTCATGGATCTCGGAGGACGCAGAAGACGAGATCTTGGGAAGGCTGGAACCGCGCATCAAGATCGCTGATCTGATGATCATCGAAGATTATAACAAGGGGCTTCTGACAGAAAGCCTCATCCGCAGAGCTTTGGAGCTTTGCCAAAAACATGGCGTCGATGTGGCAGTGGATCCCAAACAGAAGAATTTCTTTTGCTATACCGATGTGGACATCTTTAAACCAAACTATCTGGAACTCAAGACAAATCTGGGACGCAGCTTTGAGAGCGACGAGGATTTCTTTGCCGCCGCTCGCGACTTACAGAGCCGCATTCGCTGCAAATTCCTGGTGGTCACACGTGGGGCAAAAGGCATGTTTATCTTCTCCCAAGATCAGCCCGTGAAGCATCTTCCCAGCTATGCCCGGGAAGTCTATGATGTATCCGGAGCGGGAGACACTGTGATCAGCGCGCTTGGTCTTGCCTATTGCAGCGGTGCGGAGATTGATCTGGCAGCATCCTTTGCAAATCACGCCGCAGCAGTGGTCTGTGGCAAGCTCGGCACAGCATCTGCGAGTGCTGATGAGATCCTGGAGAGCTATCGTGCTCACAGATAAAATCATCCCCATCGATAAGGTCTCAGAGCTCATGAGTGTCCTGAATCATGAAGGGAATAAGATCGTCTTTACAAATGGCTGTTTTGACATTCTCCATGCCGGGCATGTGCGCTATCTGGATCAAGCAAAATCCTTGGGAGACATTCTGATCTTGGGGCTAAACAGCGACAGCTCCGTCAAGCGCCTCAAGGGTGAAGAGCGTCCCATCAATCATCAGGATGATCGGGCAATCGTGCTTGCGGGCTTGGCAGCGGTCGACTTCATCGTTATCTTTGAGGAAGATACTCCCTTTGATCTCATTAAGCTCGTCAAGCCCGATGTTTTGGTCAAGGGTGGAGACTGGAAGGCGCAGGATATCGTGGGCTCAGATATCGTCTTGGCAAAAGGCGGAGAGGTGCGCTCTTTGGCATTTTCAAAAGGGCTTTCCACCACAAATACACTTGCCAGATTAAGGAAGATCGATGCATAAAGAAGAGATTCATGACAAAGGCCACGTTTTAGCTTTTGAGAATGGCATTGCCACTATCGAAATGCAACGCAGCGGCGGATGCAAGGGCTGTGCCATGAGAGGATTCTGCTTTTCAAAGAGCACGCCTGCCGTGTTTCATCTGCCCACAGAGCTTGATCTTAAGCCCAATGATGAGGTGGAGATGATGATCTCACCCGAAGGAAGGGTCGCCGCGAGTCTCTTGATCTTTGGATTTCCGGTGCTCAGCCTGATCATCGGTTTTGTCTTGGCAAGCATCTTTATGGGCGAACTCGCCAGCATTATCTTTGCTTTTGCCCTCATGGCGCTTAGTTTTTTAGTAGTTCGCTTCTGTGATAAGAAATGGGGTAACAAGGTGAGAATCGAGATTGTGAGGAAATTGTGAAGATAAAACTAAATGAGATGGTATTTTATGGCTTCCACGGGGTTCATGACGAAGAGCGCCGTTTGGGACAACGCTTTGTGGTCTCAGCCACCTTGTATACTGATTATGACAAAGATTTTAGCATCCGCGAGCTTGACGACACGGTGGACTATACCAAAGTCTACGACGATATCCGCGAGATCATGGAAAGTATGCAGTTTCAGCTACTTGAGAGCTGTGCCAATACCATCGCCGACAAGCTGATCCGAGATTTTCCTTTGATCCAGAAGCTTGAGATCTGCATCCAAAAGCCTTCCGTGCCCATCCCGGGTAGCCTAAAAAGCGTGGAAGTGGAGATATGTCGGACACGCAATTGACCTACCATCTCCTGCTTGGGGCAAACATGGAGGAGCCCGAGCTTATAATCAAAAGAGCGGTCTCCATGATAAGTGAATTGCCGGATTGTCAGATGATCAAGCTCTCATCTCTTCAAAGAACCAAGCCTTATGGCAAGACCGATCAAGAAGATTTTTATAATCAAGTGATTCAGATTCGATCTCCCATTGAGCCTTCTGATATGATGCAAGCCCTTCTGGATATCGAATCCCGCTTGGGCAGAGTGCGCAAAGAAAGATGGGGAGCCAGGATCATCGATATCGACATCCTGCTGATCGAGGATAAAGTAATTGACACTAGTGTTTTGAAGGTGCCGCATTATGACCTGCACAATAGGGCTTTTGCACTTGAGCTGATCTGTGAGATCGCTCCCGATGCGGTGCATCCCATCTACCAAAAAACAATGCATGAGCTTCTTATGCAAGCTCAGATTCACGGAGGAAAACAATGAGATCCCTTGCGGCGATAATTCTTGCTGCCGGCAAAGGCACGCGGATGAAATCTGAGCGTGCCAAAGTCACATTCCCAATATCCGACAAAGCCATGGTCCAAAGAGTGGTGGATACCGCTCTGGATCTGGATTGCACCAAGATCTCGGTGATCGTAGGCTGGAAAAAGGATACCGTCATAGCAGCCTTGGAAGAAAATGAGAGGCTGGACTTTATCGAGCAAACCGAGCAGCTCGGAACCGGACATGCCGTGCAAATGGCAGCTCCATCCTATCAGGGATTTGATGGGGACATTCTCATCCTCTGTGGAGACGTGCCGCTGCTCTCTGATGAGACGGTGCGCAAGCTGCATGAGCATCATCTGAGAACAAATGCCGCAGCCACAGTGCTGACGGCTGTCCTCGAAGATGCAGGGAAGTATGGCCGCATGTTGCGCGATGATGCCGGGAAGATCCGCGGGATCGTCGAGTATAAAGACGCTACCGATGAGGAGCGCAAGATCCAAGAATTCAATACCGGGATCTACTGCTTCAAAGCGCCTGCTCTTCTTTCCGCACTTGAGAAGATCAGCAACCAAAACGAGCAAAACGAGTATTATCTGACCGACGCTTTGAGCATCCTCTATGGGCAAAAAGAAAGCGTGGAAAGCGTGATCTTGGAAGATCTCATGGAAGTTTCCGGAGTAAATTCTCAACAGCAGTTGGCTGAATTGGAGCAGATATATCTGGACAAGATCCGCAATAAATGGCTCAATAGCGGCGTGATGATGCACAATCCCACCACCATCCATATCGGAGATGACGTGGTCATAATGCCAGATGTAGAGATCGGGCAAGGCTGTGTGATCAAAGGGCACAGCACCATCGAAAGCGGGGTGGTACTTGGGCCAAATTGCTACATAGCGAATTCGGTCATCTCAAACGACTGCATCCTTCAGGGACACAATATCGTCATCGATAGCTTCATCAAAGAGCATGAAGTTTTGGACTTTGGCTTCCGTGTCTTGGAAGAAGAAGATTATGAATAAAGAGAACTACCTCTATTCCCCATGGCGGATAGACTACGTCCTCGGCGAAAAGCCGGGAGATTGCGTGATGTGCAGAGCTGCCGATGAAGATCATGATCAGGATAACTTGATCATCCATCGTGGCAAGCGTTGCTATATCATGCTCAATCGCTATCCCTATAATAATGCTCATCTGATGATCGTGCCATTTGCGCACCTGAATAGTATCAGCGATCTGGACAAGGAAACCTGGCGTGAGCTTTGCGCCCTGATCCCGATCTGTGAGCGTGCCTATCACGAGAGCTACCATGTGGATGGTATCAATGTGGGCATCAATCTCGGATCTGCCGCTGGAGCGGGAATAGCGGAGCATCTTCATGTCCACATGGTGCCCAGATGGCAGGGGGATTCAAACTTTATGAGCGTAGTGGCAGGCGTCAGGGTGATCCCGGAAGCCTTCGAGGAAAGTTGCAGTAAGCTTAAATCTGCTATTGAGCAGCAGATAAAACAGGATGCGTGAAGAGTTGGATTTGACAAACAAGCCCCCTTCAAAAAAGTGGTTCTCAAAGGCTGTGTTGCTTTGGCTTGCTTTTGGCTTAGTCATCGTACTGATCCTCTGGGCAGTGCTCAGTGGTCGCTTTGCAGGCAGAAGTGAAGAGTTCTCCTATGCGGAAGATCAGCTACCCGCCATCAAGGTGGTGGTCTTAAACGGCTGTGGCATCTCGCAATTGGCATCCGAATTTGCAACACATCTTTCACGCAAGAACATCGATGTAGTAAGCGTGGGGAATACTCCCCGCCCGGTTTACGACAAGTCCATCATCGTAATCCGCAAAGGGGACAAACAGGATCTTGCCCGCCTGCAAAGAATGACGGGGATCCAGCGTTGGACAAGCGCTATGAATGAGTTTCACAGTGCTGATTTTGATATCATTGTCGGGCGCGACTTTGAACAATTTATGAATTAAAGTGGAGGAGATATTGCAGGACAATATCAAGCTTAAAGCCATCTTGGAATGGCTCACCGAGAAGAAAGCCGAAGACATCCGTGTCTATGAAGTGGAAGGCAAGACTGATTACACAGACGTAATCGTAGTATGTGAAGGCCAAGCCGATCTGCATAACAAAGCCATCGCGGATCACCTGATCGACATGGCAAAAGCCAACAAGTTTCGCGTTCTCAGCAAAGAAGGTGTGGATTCCGCTCAGTGGATCTTGATCGATATCGGAGATATCGTCGTGCACATCTTCCTGCCCCAAACCCGTGATTTTTACAAGATTGATGAACTTTTTGAACAGGTAAAAAACCGTGATCCGCAAGAGGGGACTCAATGATCAAAGAGATTATTCACGCTCAATTGATTGAGTGTTTAGAAGCTTTGGGCATCTCTCACGAAAAGGAGTTTTCGGTCGAGATTCCAAACAACACCGAGCATGGGGACTACTCCAGCAACTGCGCCATGATCCTTGCCAAGGAAAACAAGACTTCACCCAAGGTCTTGGCAGACAAGATCAAAGGCGCGCTCAAAAAGAACAAAGACTTCAAAAAGATCGAGATAGCAGGGCCGGGATTCATCAATTTCGTGCTCTCCCCTTCCTTTTTCCAGCGGATCTTTTGGGAGATCCGCCAAGCGGAAGACAGCTATGCGGATTCAGAATTTGGCGCAAATGAGAAAGTCCTTCTGGAATTTGTCTCAGCCAATCCCACGGGACCGCTAAACATCGTAAGTGCTCGTGCCGCTGCCTTTGGTGACACCCTCTATAGAGTCATGAAGAAGGTCGGCTTTGCCCCCGCTCGGGAGTTTTATATCAACGACGCCGGCAACCAAGTGGACATCCTCGCGGAGTCCTTGGAGCTGAGATTGCGCGAGCTTCATGGCGACAACATCGGCGAATTCCCCTATGAAGCATATCATGGTGAGTATGTAAAACATCTTGCGCAGAAGCTGAATTCCACCGAAGGTGTGCGCGTCTTTATGATGACCGAGAAGGATCGCATCGACCACCTTAAGGAATTTGCCCTTTCTGAGCTCTTGGAGATGCAACGCAATTCCCTAGAGCGCTTTGACGTAGTCTTTGATGGCTGGGTCTCAGAAAAGACACTTCGCGCTGAAGGAGTGGTCGAAGAAGTGCTCTCCTATCTCACTGAAGCGGATTGTACCTTCGAAAAAGATGACGCCATCTGGTTTGCCTCATCCAAATATGGAGACGACAAAGACCGCGTGTTGATGAAGTCAGACGGCTCCATCACCTATTTTGTGCCCGATCTTGCCTATCATCTGACCAAATTGCAGAGAGGATTCACCACCCTCATCGACATCTTTGGCCCTGATCATCACGGCTATGTTCCGCGCATCAGAGCTGCCTTCCAAGCCTTGGGCTATGATGAAAAGATGCTTGAAATCATTTTCCTGCAGCAGGTCAACCTCTTCGAAAGCGGCGAGCGGGTCAAGATGAGCAAACGCGCCGGAAAGATCGTCACTATGGATGATCTGATCGATGAAGTCGGCAAAGATGCCGCCAGATATTTCTTCATCGCCAGAAAAGCAAGCGCTCATCTGAATTTTGATCTGGAACTTGCACTGAAGCAAAACAATGAAAACCCAGTCTACTACTGCCAATACGCCCATGCCCGGATCGCCAGCATCATCAAAAAAGCAAAGAAAGAAAAGATCTGGCCAAAGAGCTTTAAGAAAGAACTCCTGGCGAAGCTAAACAAAGCCGAGGAACTAACCATCATCCAAAAGCTCGCTGATCTCCCGGAGCTGCTCAGATTGATCTCAATCCATCGTGAGCCCCATCGCCTAACGACTTATATGGAAGAGCTTTCTGCCATGATCCATAAATACTATGCACGCTATCAGATCGTGAATCCCAAGAGCAAAGAGCTTTCTCAAGCCAGACTCATGCTTTTAGAGACGGCCAAGGGCGTGATGGCCATCGTGTTTGAGCTCATGGGAATATCCGCTCCGGAAAAGATGTAAGATCATGTGCCGCTTGATGCGTGAGATGACAGAAAGTGATTTGAGCCTGGTGATCGAGATCGAGAACCGGGCTTTCACTCATCCTTGGCCAAAGCAGGCTTTTGAGGAGATTCTCTCCCATTATGCTCGGGTTTTACTGCTCGACGGAAAGGTGATCGGATACATCCTTTACCACGTGATCTTGGACGAAGCAATCGTCCTCAACTTTGCGATTGATCCTGATCTCCATGGTGCCGGACACGGTGACTTTCTTTTCTCTGAAAGCCTCAAAGAGCTCCGGTCTTTTGGCAGTAGGGTCTTCTATCTGGACGTGCGGGAGTCCAATGCCCCCGCCATTGGTCTATATGAAAAGTACGGTTTCAGCAAGATGGGCATCCGCAAAGAGTACTACTCGGATCCCACGGAAAATGCCATCGTCATGGCGCTGATCCAATGAGGAAAACAAGGAACCGGACATGATACATGAATATGATTATCTGGTGATTGGCAGCGGCATCGCGGGCTTGATCTTTGCCCTTCAAGTCTCTGCCCACGGCAAGGTCGCGATCGTCACCAAAAGCGGCCTCTATGACTGCAATACGGACTACGCGCAAGGCGGAATAGCCGCCGTCTTGGATGTTGCAGATTCTTTTGAAGAACACATCGAGGATACCTTCTGCGCCGGAGCAGATCTTGGCAAGAAAGCAGTGATCCGCCGGATCATCGAGCAAGGACCCCAATTGATCCAATACCTGATCGATCTCGGCACGGATTTCACCAGACGTGACGATAGCTACGACCGCCGCTTGGAAAATCTCTCCCTCACTCTCGAAGGAGGACACACCCATCGCAGAGTAGCCTACGCCGCGGACAGCACCGGACATCAGATCATGCAAGCCCTCATCGCCCGAGTCCACGAAAATCCCGCCATCGACATCTTTGAATACCACATCGCCATAGATCTGATCACCCAACATCATGTCACAAACGACGATGGCTTCATCCCCGGCATCTCTTGCTGGGGCGCATATGTGATGGACGCCGCCACAAACAAGGTGGATGTCTTCAAGGCTCACAAGACCATGCTCGCCACCGGCGGTGCAGCTCAGATCTACGCGCACAATACTAATCCTGATATTGCCACCGGAGATGGCATGGCGATGGCGCGCCTTGCCGGAGGAAGATTGGCAAATATGGAGTTTGTCCAGTTTCACCCCACCGCCTTTTGGAGCCCGGAAGGAGACACCTTCCTGATCTCCGAAGCGGTACGCGGAGAAGGCGCTATCCTTCGCCTCCTTGATGGCAGCAGCTTCATGGAAGGCTATCACCCCAAAGGCAATCTCGCCCCACGGGATGTGGTCTCTCGCGCCATCGACAGCGAACTCAAGCGGCGTGGCGAGAAGTTTTGCTGGCTAGACGCCACCGGCATCCCCGCCGAGCAGCTACGCAAGCACTTTCCCTATATCGACAGTCGCCTCAGAGAACGCGGCATAGACTTCAGCAAGGAGCCCATCCCCGTAGCCCCGGCTGCTCACTATTTTTGCGGAGGCGTGATCTCCACCATCGATGGCAGAACCGATATTCGCAATCTCTTCGCCGCTGGAGAAGTGGCTTGCACAGGGCTTCACGGCGCAAACCGCCTGGCATCAAACTCCCTTTTGGAAGCCCTCGTCGTGGCATACAACGCGGCAAATCACCCCTCCATCAAAGACAAAGCTAGTTTCCCAAATATCCCGCCCTGGCGGCTCATGGGAGATTTCAATGAAAATGAGTGGGTGGTCATCAGCCACAATCGCGAGATCATCGGCACGATCATGCACGGCTATTGCGGCATCCGCAGATCCCGTCGCTTGCTCAAGTACGCTCTTTCAAGATTGGAGAACATCTACAACGAGATCAATAACTTCTACCAACACAATGCAGTCCGCAAGGAAGTGGTGGAGACCAGAAACATGGCAGTGATCGCCATCGCCGTGATCCGCAGCGCTCTCACCCGCAAAGAAAGCCGTGGAGCCCACTTCCTGATCGACAATCCCGGTCGTGATGATCTGCATTTCATCCACGATACCATCATCTAAGGAGACAAGATGCGCGGCAAATTTATCACTTTTGAAGGAATCGAAGGCAGCGGCAAGAGCACTCAGATCAAGCTCTTGGCCAGCTATCTGGAAGAGCAGGGCATCGCTCATATCTTGACTCGGGAGCCCGGAGGCACGCCGATCGCCGAAACCATCCGCCGAATCCTGCTGGATCCCGCTTGCAAAGAGATGCTTCCGGAGACCGAGCTCCTCCTATATTGCGCCTCTCGAGCCCAACACACGGGCGAGCTGATCATCCCTGCTCTGGAAGCCGGCAAGATGGTGATCTCAGATCGCTATTTTGACAGCAGCTATGCCTACCAAGGCGCTGCCCGCAAGCTGGATCTCTCGATCATTGATACTCTTACCGATTTCGCCACATATCACACCAATCCCGATCTCACCATCCTCCTAGACCTCCCCGTCGAGGAAGGAATGAAGCGCATCAAATCCCGAGATCTCGACCGCTTGGAACAAGAAGAGCTCAGCTTTCACTACAAAGTGCGAGAACAGTTTTTATTTATTGCCAAAAAAGCCGCCTCCAGATATCTTGTAATAGATGCAAGCCAGCCTCCGGATCGCATCCACACTGAGATTGTCCGGGCGCTAAATTTTTGATAGGAGAACACGCATGAAGCCAAAACAACGCACTGCACTCATCACCATCATGGGAGTTTGGCTACTATCAGCCTTTCTGCTCATGATCGCCACAAACGCCTTTGCGCAGTCGCGTCCTGCACCGGGGAACATCTACAGTCAGATCCAGCTTTTTAGCGAAGTTTTGCAGAAACTCAAGCAAAACTACGTCACCGATCTCTCCGATGAAGAGCTGATCGAAGCAGCCATAAACGGCATGCTGGGCTCCACAGATCCGCATACTACATATTTTACTCAAGAGCAATTCCGAGATTTCACCACCAGCACTCGAGGATCTTTTGGCGGCCTCGGCATCCAGATAGATAAGATCGGCGAATTCATCACCGTGGTCTCCCCCATCGAAGGCACACCCGCCTATCGCATGGGCATCACGGCAGGAGATCGCATCATCAAGGTCGACGACGAAAGCATAGTAGGCGTCACCACGGACGAATCCATCAAGAAGATGAGAGGTCCCGTGGGCAGCACCGTGGTCATCACGATCTCCCGTCCTGGCATCGCCGAACCCATAGATTTTACCATCGTGCGTGAAAACATCAAGATCAAAAGCGTGCCCTATAGCTTCAAAATGGACAACGGCGTAGGCTATATCCGCATCAGCCAGTTTAACGAAAACACCACCACCGAGCTTAGAACAGCCCTAGCTGATCTGGAAGAAGAAGGCATCCGCGGACTCATCATCGATCTGCGCTTCAACCCCGGCGGCTTGCTCGATCAAGCAGTGGACACGGTCAATGAATTCATCGGCCACAACAAACTCGTGGTCGAGACCAAAGGCCGCACTCGCCAAGAAGCGCTCTATACACGCTATACCACCAAAGAGCGAGATTATCCCATCATCGCCTTGGTTAACGAAGCCTCAGCTTCTGCCTCAGAAATCTTCGCGGGAAGCCTCCAAGACTGGGATAAGGGACTTGTCGTGGGCAAAAACACCTTTGGCAAAGGCAGCGTGCAACAGCTCATCCCGCTCTCAAACGGCAATGGCATCAAAATCACCACCTCATACTACTACATCAAAAGCGGACGCTGCATCCACAAAATGAGCAATGATCGCCTGCTTTTGGGCGAGAATCTCAGCCAAGAAGATCTGCAAAAAGAAGACGATGACAATCACAACCACGTCTACTACACCTCCCGCGGACGCGAAGTCTATGGCGGCGGCGGCATCACTCCGGATATTGAGATTGACAACGACCTTCTCACCCGCTTTGGCATCGAGCTGCGCCGCAAAAACGTCTTCTTCAACTACGCCGTGGACTATCTGGTAGATCACGATCGCCAGATCTCACTGGATCCCAAGATCACTCCGGAGATCTTTAGCGATTTCCTCAGATATACGGAATCACTCGATATCAGCTATTCCCAGGCCGATCTCGATAGCACCCGCAGCTTTATTGAAAACAGCATCAAAAGCGAACTCGTGCGTAAAGTGCACGGAGATCTGCAGGCATACAAAATCACCCTTTCAGGGGATAATCAACTGCAAAAAGCCGTCTCGCTCTTCGATCGCTTCCGCGATCTGGACGAGATGTTTATCTATGCGGAAGATTATAATAAACAAAGGTAGGGTCATATGTACGATTTCGAACAAATCAAAGACATGCTCATCTTCGTCGCGGATGATGACGAGATCAATCTCCGCCTCATCAAGACGGTGCTCAACCAAGCCGGATATCAAAACATCAAGCTCTTCCTAGATGGCAAATCCATGATGGACGAGCTCACCCACAATCGCCCCGATCTCCTGCTTTTGGACATCATGATGCCGGGCTTTAGCGGATATGACGTCCTAGTCTGGATCAAACAAGATCCTGTCCTCGAAGATATCCCGATCATCATGATCACCGCTGCCGCACTGGATGAAAACATGGAGCCGCTCGCTCGCAGCTTTGATCTCGGCGCTATGGACTATATCAGCAAACCATTCTCCAATCTGGAATTGGTGCAGCGCGTCAAAAGCGCATTGCGCATGGAGAAACAGCGGCAAGATCTCGAAAAAGCCGCCAAACAAATCCGCTCTCTGGAGACCCTTTTGCCTATTTGCTCATATTGCAAGAAGATCAGAGCAGACAAAAACTACTGGCAGGAAGTGGAAGGGTATATCTCAGAACACACCGATACGATGTTCTCCCACTCCATCTGCCCGGATTGCTATGAGTCCCATGTGAAACCGCAATTTGAGAAAATCAAGCGCGAAAAAGGCAGAATCAAAGACGAAGAGCCGAAAGATACAGAATAGGCTGTGACGTTTTGACGTTTTCAGGTTCTGCGCAGTACTGAGCTGGGCAGCCCAAGCTTGAGTTCCGCAAAAAAAAAGGCGGAACCGATCGATTCCGCCATGAATGATATCTATGCTATCATCAGCTTTTATCGATGATTACTTTTTCCACAAAGCGGGAATACATCAGCTTTGCTACTGCCATATACTTTAGGCGAAAACGCAGTGTATCGCCGGTCTTGTAGCCTCGTGGATTGTCGCCCAGGTCATAGACCGTGAGGTCGCTGCTATTGCCAAAGAAGCTCATCTGCGGATCTTCCGGAACGAGGTATTCTGCATCCACGTCCAGCGCGCCAAAATCCATGATCGCCTTGAAAGACATGCTGTCATCATCGACCTCGGCTTCATCGGGTGTACTTCCGACAGCGGCATCCGTGATCACGCCATCGGGCTGATTATCCTTTTTGTAGAGCTCCACGATGTTTGCCTCAAAGGTGAAAGCGCCGGTATTCAGCCCCAGAATGGGCTTGTTTTCCAGGGGAGATGTTCCCAAAAATGCCGCTTCACCAATGCGGAAATGGTTGATCCCCTTGGGCACTTTGCCCCGCTCAAGGATCGGCATCGTGATGCTGCTTGCGCCGGAAACGAGCTCCATCGAGCGCTTGAATTTCGCTTCTATAATCTGTTCATAGAGCACCAATTGGATGAGTTTATCATAGGTCGGTTGAATGCCATACATGCAGCCGAGATTCGTCCCAATTCCCACCACTTGGATCTTCGGCAATTTGAAAATGCTCTTGTAAAATGGGATCAAACCTTCGCGCTTGATTCCTTCACGAAGCTCGCCCATCTCGATCATCACGACGATCTGGTGCATCTTGTCCTGTTTGACGGCTTCATCGCTGATCGCCTTGATGGTCGAAAGTGTGCTATTAAGCGAGATATCCGCATATTTGACGATCTTTGGAACGTTCTTTATGGACGGCGGTTTGATGTACATCGTGCGCAGATTGGGATTGATCTCTTTGACCATCTTCAATGATTTGCATTGTGAGACCGCGATCGAATGAGTACTCAGGATTGCGGGATGATTCAGCAGCTTGGCGAGAACGTCCCTATCCGTGCCCAAGACCTTGACCACCAGTGACCACTCTTTTTCATGTTTTTTCATGAAAGCGCTGATCGTATCGATGTTTTCGATCAGCCGGTCCATATGAACCTTTAGGCGTGCCATTTTCTAGCTCCTCTCCCAACGCATCTCTGCATATTTGGATTTGAAACCCATGCGCTCATAAAGCCGCTTGGCGGGATTGTCATACTCGACGTGAAGGGCGATATTGCCCTCTGCATCATCAAAAGTCTGTTGCAAGAGCTTGGCGCCGATGCCGCGTCCGCGCAGATCAGCATTGACGGCGATGTAGATCAGGTAATACTCCGGGATGAATTCGGACATTCCGGTGTTGTTCATCACCACCGCTCCCACGAGCTGATCATCGTCAAAGGCTGCCACGACGTATCCGCCGCGTCCTGCGTCGTTGCTGAAAGCATAGTCCAAGGCTTTGCCAATGGCGGATTTGCTGTCCCTGAATCTGTCGAGATGAGTGTGTAAAAAGTCTATCAACGCGGTTTTCGCGATTTTTTCTTCCATTTGTTCCAAAGTCTGATAGGTTTCGATTTGTAGCATTGTTCTCTCCTTTGAATTTCGGTGCGCAGTCATTGCACACGCTAGATAAAATTATGTTTACCAAAGAGATAACTCTTGTCAAGCCTTTTTTTTACAAAAAAAAGACGGCGTCAAAGCCGTCCATGATCGATTCGCTGAAATTGCGAGAATATCTGTGATGGGAAGGCTTTACTTTGATAGCATGATCTTACCTAAGAGACTTTCATTTTGGAAGGTGACTTCGATCAGGTAGGCACCGCTGGCAAGGGATGCCCCGCGATTGTCAGTTGCCAAGAAGGGGATCTGATGGGCTCCCGCGGGATATCTGCCCAAGGCTTCACTGCGCAGCAATCTGCCCTTGGCATCATAGAGCTTGAGCCCGATCTCTTGTTCCCATGCCAGTGAAAGCTGCAGGATCGCTTTTTGGTTGAAAGGATTGGGATAGATCGAAAATCCATTCTGATTCGGATCCATCAGCTGCTGCTCAGGATTTTGGAAATCAACAAAGATTGGCTCGGATATCTGCTCGACTCCATCCAATCCCAGGCTCATCAGGTAGTAATAAGCGGGATAATCGGGAGAATTGTCCAAAAAAGAATAACTGCGAGGCTGGCTGCTATTCTGCGCGGGGATGAGGGGGCTAAGCAGCTCTGCCATATCCGGAGAGGCATCCGCCCCACGCAAAACCCGGTAGCCCAAAAGATTGCTCTCGGATTCCGTGCGCCAATCCAAGCGGCAGGATCTTGCCGAGATCGATTGCGCCTGAAAATAGCTGAGCTCCACAGGGAGGGTGTCCACGTCCAGATCCAAGGATATGACAAGCTCGGCGCTTCGACTTGGCGTCGAGATCGTGATCGTGGTTGTGCCCGACTCTGTAGCGATCAGAGGATTCTCCGCGCCTGCTACTGATGTGTTTTGGGATCTGTGCCCGGGATGCTGGATTGTGTAGGTTCCGGCAAGCGCATTGGCATCATCGATTGAGATAGTGTAGGAGAAGCTATTGCCCTCACCACTAAGCTGCACCTGGTAATCCGCATCCTCTACTGCCGATGGCAAGATCGATATGCTGTGCGGGACATCAGCAGCTGTTAGATCAATCTGAGCAGGATAGCCGGCAAAAGCTGTGCCCGCTCCATATGCGGGATTATCAGCCAGGGTGCTGACGATGAGCCAGGGGGAGAATTCTCCTCCTAATGGCTTTACACGATATAGGTATGAGCTTTGCGGATCAAGACCGTTTATACGACAGGCATGGTAGTTGACGGTTTGGGCATATTCCTGCGTGCTTGTATCCCAATCTACAGCTTTGATGCTGATGTCATCAATGAGTGAGTAGCCAT
>CALGPA010000026.1 GCA_937960795.1 uncultured bacterium
GTGAGGATGCCGTCAAACTTAGCGGTGGGATAGCTTGTAATGCCATAATACTGGTTGCGAGCATTGGAATATGTATTCGCATAAGCATCGCCATTTTGATTTTTGATAACAGCTACGTCGTAGCCGTTTTCGACAAGATCATGAGTGCCCATTGAAGCGCCCGGGCAATATGGACACCAAGTGCCTGTGGCAACTTCAATGATGACCATCTCACGCGGTACAGCCAACACAAGAGTAAACGCTGCAAGCAGCAAGGATAGTACTAATAGTTTTTTCATCTTTTCCTTCCTATTCGTTATAATTCTATACCAGATAATATAAGCAAGTTTCAAGCCGATAGCCAAGATTTATCTGCAGAAAGCGAATATTTATTGACGAAAAAGTCTATTGCCCTATCTTATGATTATGCTTATGTTAGCCAAGGAGATAAAAATGAACAATAGATTTGAGAAGATCTTCTCTGAGATCAAAGCTCGGCATGATTCACTTTTGGGCGAGCGTGCCTTCAAAGATAACGATGCCTGGCGCAGCCATCCTGAAGAGCCGGACATGATGCGGTCTCGCTTTGCTGTGGATCGAGACAGAATCCTCTATAGCGGAGCATATCGCAGGTATCATGGAAAGACCCAGGTCTTTTCCTTCACAAATCTGATCGATGAAGAGATGACCAATCGGAATCTGCATATCGCCTATGTCTCTCAGATTTCACGCACAATCGGCAAGTATCTGGGTTTGAATACTGAGTTGATCGAAGCAATCGCTTTGGGACATGATCTGGGACACTGTCCCTTTGGACACGACGGTGAAAAAGCGCTTAGTGAAAGCTGTGATGCTGCGGGGATCGGACATTTCCATCACAATATCGAATCTCTACACATCGTAGACAGTATCTCTCGCAAAGGACAAGGCCTGAATCTCACTTTTCAGGTTCGAGACGGCATCATCTCCCATGATGGCGAAGTGCACAACACTCAGCTAAAGCCACAAAAGGACAAATCTGAAGATGATATTAACGCCTATATCCAAAGCAAAAAATCCGGCAAGAATGTGTCATGGATGCCGGCTACCCTTGAGGCATGTGTCGTGCGCATTACAGACACAATCGCCTATATCGGACAGGATATTGAAGATGCCATCAGGTATAATATACTTCGCCGTGATGAGCTCCCAAAAGAACAGGTCAGATATCTGGGCAATAAGAATAGTCAGATCATCGAGACCTTGGTGCAGAGCGTGATCGCAAATAGCTATGAAAAGGATTATATCGCCTTTGATGACGAGACCTCAGAACAGCTTTTAGAGCTCAAAAAGTTCAATTATAAACGCATATATACCGACGAGAACGTCAAAAAATCAAACGCACTAATATACAGGACGATGCGCATTATGTTTGAGAAATATCTGGATGACATCCACAAAGGAAACGATCAGTCCAAGATTTTCAAGCATTTCCTGAATCATAAGACTGATAAATACTTGGATAGGTTTTCTCCAGCGGAGCAGGTGCGGGACTTTATCGCGACTATGACAGATCGCTATTACAATGAAGAGATCAAGGCCTATATGTTGCCTTGGCAAGGTGGCTGTTGATATCTATTTTCTGGAGAATTGCCACAGATCGTGATCATAGCCTAAAGATAGCATGGTATTGAGCCTTCCTCGTTTGTTGATGGCAAACTGCAATTTCATGGGAGCAAAACCCGTGTCATAGCCAACGCCGAGATAATAGCAGTATTGGTTTTCTGGGCTTTTGAGCCAAGTCTCATCATCATCATAGCTTAGGGCTTGCATGCCCATAGTCAGATGAGCATCTCCAAATGTCTTGAGATTCACGCCCAAACCCCAGATCAGAAAGTGAGGAGCGCTCACTTCATAACGAGAATAACCCTTAAATCCGTCAATTCCGCCAATGGCAAAGGGATCAAACTTATCCACCGGAGTGGAATCAAAATACGTGCCAAGTGCCATGGAACCATGGAGGCTGAGATTCTCATGCAGGGGCTGATAGAGGTCAAGCTTTCCCTGGAAAAGGTTATAGATATAGTCTGAGATTTTTTCATCCCGAGCAAAATTCAGCTTGCCCATCATGCGTGCACCACTGTATGGAAAGACATAGCTGTCCAAACTCTCGTGATATGCCTTTACCCCCAATCCACTCACCACATATTGTCTGGGCGGCATCTCGGTTTCGGAGATTCCTCGATATAGGGATGTATCACTATAGTATAGGAAGATTTCGGCGATCATTGCTTGATCGGCGAAAAGCCCCAGTCCGGTCGTCGCGCCATATTCCAAGGATCTTATGCTGTGACTCAAGTAGTGCTCTTCATCATATACATATAGTGTCTTCTCATTTACATAGGGAAAGATCCGATAATATGCTCCCCAGAAATCCCCAAAATTCTTTACATAGTCTACATTAAACTCATTTCTGCCACCCAAGATCAATCCTGCCATCAACTTGGAATTTTTGAGCACAAGATTCTCGATGTTCAAGACCACTGATGCGGATAGCTTTTCTTCGTCGTTGTAGGAGTTGTTTAGAGTAAGGCTCTTGGGTAGTTTTTCTTTGACATATACATCAAGCAGGTATGAACCATCATCATCTTTAGATAGGTCGGGATAGATGATATGAAAGAATTGAGAGTTCCATGCTCGCCTGCACGCATTTGAGATATCGTGACGACTGTAGCTTCTTCCCGTTTGCAGACCCAGATAATCTCTAATCTTGGCAGAGCTGAGTCGATCATTGCCGTGGATTACTATCTCATTGATCCTAAAAGAATCTTTGCGTGGATCAAGCTGCGGGAATTTTACCGTGTCTCTTGTATCAGTTTGATGGAAAAAATGCCGTATTTGCTCGATGTTTTCCCGTGCATAATCTTCACCTAGCTTGATAATCTCACTGATGTGGCGAAAATCAGTAGATGAATAGTGTAGGAGGTCAGGCTCCAGGATGAAATCTGCCAAATCAAGATCCTCATTCAGGTTGCGGGTGATGCCGATATTGATGGTCTGATCCAATACAGCGACGAAGCTATCCAATTGATCCGCATCGCGTAAGGATGAGTTTACTTTTATGCCGATCACGATATCAGCTCCGAGATCCCGAACTTGTGAAGTGGGCAGGTTTTGGGAGATTCCGCCGTCTATGTAAAGCCTACCGTCGACCTCAAAAGGCGGCAAGATGCTGGGAATCGAGATCGAGCTACGAAGGGCTTGCACGATGGAGCCGCTTTTAAAAATCCGCGTTTCACCACTGGTGAGATCGGTGGCAACACAGGAAAAGGGCACTTGGAATTGCCTGAAGTCTTTTTGCTCTGATGCTCCCGCAAAAAGCTCAAAAAGCTTTAGATTGAGGCTATTTACTCTGAAAACGGAAGATGGCATCTTGGGTTTCCAATCTTCGTCGAGTTCGAAAGTGATGTTGCCATAGGGTGCCCAGCGCTTTTCACCGATGTAGAGCTCTTGGCGAGGCACTTTGTCTTGCATGAGGCTGCTCCAATCGACATCGGTAGCAATCTCTTCAATCTCAAGGGCGGAGTAGCCGATTGCTTTTAAGGCTCCGATCACCGCTCCGATGCTGGTTCCCGAAATGTAATCCGGCTGGATCCCTTCTTCTTCCAATACTTTAAGTATCCCAATATGCGCAAAGCCTCGGGCTCCGCCTCCGGAAAGTGCATATCCGATCCCGGAGGCAAAAAGCTGGGCTGCCATAAGGCATAATGTAATGCTTATGAGTATGCGTTTCATTTCTACGCCTAGAATGTGCCCCCGTCATTCGGAACTTCTTCTTTGGGATCCGAAAGTGGATCTTGAACCTCTTCAAAGATGTATTCGATGCTGCCAAAGATGCAATTGGACTCGATGTTTATGGCTTCCTTAGGGTTTCCACCGCGTTTGTATGCTTGCCCGCCAAATCCAGTCTGACTTCTTTCCGGCAAAACGGTTTGCCCAAAGATTGTTGTGGGCTCGATGTTGTAGCTCAGATGCGCAGGTAAAACAACTGTGGCTGAGCCAAAAACAACCGTGATATCAATGTCTGGAGCATCCTGTTCGATATCCTTTAGATCCACATACCCGCTGGAAAACACCATTGTATATTCCCCGCTGCGATTGATTCTGTGGACGGTTCTCTTGGCACGATTTTCCATACGTACTACTCTGCTGCTGGTCCCAAAAAGCAGCTTCAAGCCAAACAAGATGATTATCAGTGCCAAGAAGATCTTTGCTAGTGGCAAGTTGATTCCGAATGTTTTAAGGATCAGGGAGGCACCCCATAAGATTAAGAGGGTTCCCCAGAAAGCATTACCAAAGAAAAAGTTCATTTTCATCTCCTCCTCCAAAGATTAGAGATTTAGGCCTTTATCGTAGTTGTCTCTGATCTCAAGAGCACAAATGGCAATGTCTTGGTTGATGATAAAGGCTTGGGATTCTGTTACTTCACCGATTTTGGTGATTTCCAGATTATAGCGCCGGGCTGTATCTTCGATCATTTGGCTATCTTTGGGATCAACGGAGATGATGATGTTTGCTCCGCTTTCTCCAAAGTAGCTGATGGCGGGATGATCCTGCAAGGCAAAATCACCCTTGAAACCAAAGGTCATCTCCGGATGAAAGCAAGACTCAGCCAAGGCAATGGCGAGACCGCCCTCACTGAGGTCATGTGCACTATGGACCAAGCCATCATTGATCAGATCCAGGATCATGTTTTGAACCCTGATTTCCATATCGAGGTCGATCTTCGGTGGCAATCCTGCTACGAGATCATGAATGACTTTCAGATATTCAGAGCCACCCAGGCTTTTGCTTATGGGGCCGATTAAAAACACCGAGTCTCCCGCCTTCTTAAAATACTGGGTCATTGCTTTTTTGTAGTCTTGCATGACGCCGAGCATTCCGATCACCGGGGTGGGATAGATCGCAGCTGTGGGGTTTTCATTGTAGAAGCTGACGTTTCCGCCTGTCACGGGAGTTTCAAATGCCAGGCAGGCGTCCCTCATGCCCCGGATGCTTTCGGCAAAACCATAGTATACTTCTGGCTTGTATGGATTACCAAAATTCAGGCAATTTGTGATGGCAGTGGGTTTTGCCCCGCTGCATGCCACGTTTCTTGCAGATTCAGCCACTGCTGCCTTGGCTCCCTCATAGGGATCCAGATAGCAATATCTTCCATTGCAATCAGTTGCAGCTGCTACAGCCTTGTCAGTATCTCGAATCCGGATCACCGCTGCATCACTTCCGGGCTCCACGGTAGTGCCGATGCCCACCATGTGGTCATATTGCTGAAACACTTTGCGCTTTGATGCGATGTTTGGACTTCCGATCAATTTGATGAGGACCTGATTCATGTCTTCATTCAGATCCAGCTTGGACACATCCAACGCATGAAGCTCATCCAGATAGCCGGGACGCTTTGTCTCTCTTTTGTAAACCGGAGCTTTACCGCCCAGAATCAGGTATTCTGCTGGGATCTCAGCTTCGGTCTTCTCTCCATTTTTGATTCTGAGGATTTTGTCATCAGTGATCCAACCGATCTGCACCGCGTCCAGATCCCATTTTGTAAAGACCGCTAGGACGGATTCAATGTTTTCGGGCTCGACGATCACCAGCATCCGCTCTTGGGATTCGGAGAGCATTATCTCATAGGTGTTCATATCGCTTTCCCGCTGGGGTACCTTGCTGACATCTATCTCGATGCCCACCTCACCCTTGCCAGCCATCTCGCTGCTGGAACATGTGAGCCCCGCGGCGCCCATGTCCTGAATCCCAACTACTAATCCGGCTTTGATGATCTCAAGAGTCGCCTCCAAAAGCAGCTTTTCATAAAATGGATCTCCCACCTGAACTGCGGTGCGCTTTTCTTCAGATTCGTCAGATAGCTCGATGGAGGCAAATGTAGCGCCATGGATGCCATCTCTGCCGGTCTTGGCGCCGACGATGATGACGGCATTGCCCACTCCGCTGGCGGCAGATTTTGCCAAGTGTTTTTGCTCAAGCAGGCCGATGGCCATCGCGTTTACCAGGGGGTTGCCCTCATAGCTGTCTTCAAAATAGATCTCTCCACCTACCGTCGGAACTCCAAAGCAATTTCCATAGTCAGCAATACCATGCACTACTTCTTTGAGGAGATGCTTGACGTTTGGATTGTCGGGATTTCCAAATCTCAATGAGTTCAAGGCAGCGATTGGGCGCGCTCCCATCGTGAAGATATCTCTTAGGATCCCCCCCACTCCGGTTGCCGCGCCATGGTATGGCTCCAAAGCAGACGGGTGGTTGTGACTCTCGATCTTGAAACTAATGGCCAAGTCATCACCGATATCAATCACTCCGGCATTTTCCTCACCGGCTTTGGCAAGCATCATCTCGCCTTCTTTGGGTAAGGTCTTAAGCTGGAGAATAGAATTTTTGTAGCTGGCGTGTTCACTCCACATCACACTGAAGATCCCCAACTCCACATGATTTGGCTCACGCCCCAGGATTTCTAGGATATAGGAGTACTCTTCCGGGGAGATGCCGTGTTCGGCGATGATTTCTTTGCTGATCTGTGTCATTTATTTATCCTTAAGTCTTATTTCTCTGTTTTTTATCTTCGCTAAGAGGATTTTGAGCCGATCCTCTATGATGGCGTATGTCTTGCGATAGTTTTCAAGCTCACTCCCGTATGGATCATCGATATCTTTGTCATAACCGGTGATCTCATTGAGTGTGAGAATCTTGTTAGCCATGTTTGGATTTGCCTCACGCAGGAAGTCCCGATGGCGCTCCTCCATGGTGAGCACTAGCCAAGAAGCGGCTATCATCTGTGGAGTGATCTGTTTTGAGACATGCTCCTGCGCCTTGGTGATCCCGGCTTCCATGAGCAGCTGCATTGATGACATGGATATCATGTGTCCGCCTTCTAAGAGTCCGCTACTATCGGATATCATCTGTAATCCATCGTCATTTAGCATCTTGTCAAAGAGCTTTTCAGCGATCGGGCTGCGGCAGATATTGGCAGTGCAGACAAACATGATTTGCGGCTTGTGGAATGACTTCTTGACCTCATAAAATGGGATAGATCCCTCACGTAAGCAGCGGATTTCCTCGATGTTTTGGGTCTCAGAGCCGGAAAGGTGTTCGATCAGGGTCGATGCTGAGCCATGTTCTTCAAACGCATTTTTGTGAGGTATGAGAGCGACATCAAACCAAGACTCATAGAACTTTTCGATCTTGGTGAGGTCGTTCTCGGCTGGAAGGTCTGAGTAGTTTATGGAAGTGCTCACTATCGGCTCTCCGAGCAGCTCGATAAAGTATCTCAATAGAGGATCAGTGGGAACCCTAAAGGCGACTTTGCCATTTACGGCAATATGCTCAAAAGCAGGATCATCAAATCGAAAAGCTATGCTAAGATTTCCCGGAAAGTACTGCTGCATTAGTGAGTATACAGAATCAGGAACCGAGATCTCTTGTCTGTCAAACCATGAAGTATCAGGAATCAAGACTATCATGCCCTGCTTTTTGCGATTCTTGGCATTCTCAATTCTTTGAATACTCTTCTTGTCAGATAGCTTTGCGCCAATGCCCCACATGGAGCCTGTGTAGTGCAAGATGCAGGAATCATCAAAGCTATTCTTAGTTAGAAGCTCCTGAAGCTTTCTGGGAGATGGGTTTTTAATCCTCAGCATTAATATCCTTTTTCCTTTTGTCGTCTCATGTCTAGTCCTCAAAATATGGCAACGGATTGATCGCCGCACCATCCCTGCGAAGCTCAAAGTGAAGGGATGGGACATTTGCCGATCCCGTCATCCCACTTCGGGCGATGACCTGCCCACGGGAAACCGAACTGCCTCGGCTGACCAACAAGTCACTATTATAACCGTATAAACTGAAGAAGCCATTTTGGTGATCGATGATGATCATCTTGCCTTGTCCACCATATCTATCAGCGAAGATAACCTCACCATCGTCAACCGAGACAACGCTGCTTCCTTCGCGGACAGCAATATCTATGCCATTGCTTACCACTGATGTGTTGTAGGATCTGGTTTCTTGGCCAAAGTTTCTGATCACTTCTCCCCGCACCGGCCAGGCTATCTTGTCTTGGGTAAAACGGTATGACGAGGGCAGACTCCCGCCTTCTTCCATCAACCGATTAATCAGGGTTTGCAATTGCGTAGCATCTTGTCTCATCCGATCAATGCGTGCTTGAAGCGCTTGTTCCTCTTGGCTGAGTTTCTGACTCTGATCTGTCAGATTGCGAATCTCGGAGGTGTACCTTCTTCTTTTTTGATCTTCATTTCTTAGATTGCTGCTGATGCGAGAGGCTTCTGTGCTCTTGAGCCTTTGTGTCTGAGCCAGGTTATTGGAGTGACCCAAAAGATGGTTTATCCTTTCTTGATTTTGATTCACAAGGGTAGTCAGATAACGCTGATCCCGATTGCTCTGCTTAAGATGGCGATAGCTTCTATCAAGCTTGATCATGATCCTCATCTGCTCTTCTTGAACTCCTTGAAGGCGTTCCAATCTGCTCTGAGCAAGCTGAATCTGTCTCTCGACTCTAACGAGTGAATCTCGAACGCTGCGCTCAGCTGTCCTGAATCGAGACAGATTTTGATCTGTAATCCGGCGCAGAGAGTCTGTCCGCTGGATCTGTGACTCAGTTTCTTTCTTACGCGCAGCGGTCTCCCTAGCTTTGGCCTCAGCACTTTCCAGCTCTGCCTGAAGACGCTGAAGCTCTCGCACTTTATCGTCCAATTCGTCCGCATAAAGTAGGATGCTTGATAGCAATATCACTATTATTATCAGGGTCTTGGGCATATCTTTCTCCATTTCAACTCATCTACCCAAAGATTTTATTAAGGGATAGCTGTCAATGAGAATCTTAGCCAAAGGAGCCCTGATCTTCATCCTATAGGGTGGAATGAACGATCTGACCACCAATCATGGTAAGCATGCTCTGAGCATCAATCCAAAATTCGTCAGGCATCCCACGGTAGTCCTCAATCACGATTAGATCAGCCAGAAACCCCCTTTCGATCTTGCCTCTTATCTGATCTGAGCAAGATGCTTCTGCCGCTCCAATGGTATAACCATCAATGGCTTGCTCGACAGAAATCATCTCTGCGGGATTAAGCTGCTTGCCCGAAGCTGATACTTTGTGACGACGCTGAAGCGCGCTGTAGATGCCGTGGAAGGGGTTCATGGTTTCAATCGGGACATCTGAGCCAAAGGCATATGGAATTCCTGCGTCCAGCATGGATTTGAAAGCGTAGGCTTCGTGCTCGATGTGAGGCCAGCTTTCGTGAATCATGGGTATGTCATTTGCTATGTGTACAGGCTGCAAGCTGGCAAAAAGTCCGCTTTTCTTAAGATCATCGATGTCGGATAAGCGGATAGATTGAATGTGCTCTATACGGTGAAACAGATTACTGAATTCGGGATTCTTGTTTAGCTTGAGAGTGCAGTCAATTACCTGCCTGACACATCGATCTCCGATTGCATGGATGGTGCTCGCAAATCCCGCTTTGGCTGCTTTCTCCATTTGGTTATACAACTCAGAATCACGATATCTGAGGATTCCAAAGTTGTCCGGTTGATTCGGATAAGGATCAAACATAGCCCCCGTGCGAGAGCCCAATGAGCCATCTCCAAAGAGCTTTAATCCGCCAAGTTTGAAGAATTCGTCGCCTTCATAACTCCTTAGCTCCCCCGCGATCATCTTATCTATTTCCGGCGCTTGGAAATGCCAACAAAAGCGAAAGCGGGAGCCTTGTTCTTGCGCTGCCAGCAAGAGATCCTTACTGGACTCATATTCCAAGGAATGAAAGCCGATGAGTCCCCATTTGTAGATATCATTAACGGTATCCATGATGCTTTTAACCAAGGCGTCTTTGGGAGGATGCACAATGAATGGATCAATGATCTCGGACGCTGTCTCATAGGCAACTCCGCTAAGTCTACCATCCGGCATTCTCTCAAACTTCCCGCCCTCAGGGTCCGGACTGTCCTCTGTGATGCCGCCGATCTCCAACGCCTTTGTATTTAGCAATTTGGCATGATAATCTCTGCTAAAGAGAGCCACCGGGACATCAGGGAAAATGAGATCAAGAAGATCGCGATTTAGCGCCATTGGATCTTTTAGCACATTCCGATTCCATCCGCCGCCAAGAATCCACTTCGCGTCCCAACTAAGGTTTTGACGATAGTTCAGCAGATACTGATGAATATCCTCAATGCTCGAACACTCCAAGAGATTCACTAGTAGCCTAGATTTTGAATACTCCACAAAGTGTGTGTGAGCGTCCGTGAAAGCAGGCAGCAGCATCTTGCCCTTCAGGTCAATCTCGTTTACTGCATTTCCGGAAAGATTTCTACATTCAGCCAAGCTCCCAACATGGAAGATAGAGTCATTTACGACGAGCACGGCCTCAGATTCTGGATGTCCATAAACAGGACCATTATAAAATATCGTATTCATAGTAACCTCTTTAGTGCACTGTGCAAGATCTTCTCTGGCAGAGCTATGTTTATGCGTATCCAATCTTTGCTGCTCTCTCCATAACTAACTCCGGGAGCAGTGATGACGCCTCTTTGCATAAATTCGAAAGCCGCAGTCAGAGAATCTTGCACCTGAAACATAATATAAGGCCCTGATGGGGGGATATGCAAATTCTTCTCTGATAGCATGGCCATCGCCAATCTCTGATTTGACCTGAGCATCTGACGATTCTGCCGGGGAATCTCTTCTTGATCCAAAGCAAAAAGAGCTAGCTTCTGCGAGATCCATGAAGAGCAGGTTGAGATATATTGCTTTAGCTTTGTCGCCGACGCTATGAAGTCTATATGAGCATGAATCCAGCCAATCCTCCAGCCGCTCATCAAGTGAGATTTGGAGAGCCCATTGATCACGATCATACGTTCAACCAGCTCATAATCAAGCTTATATGGCGGATCTATGTATAAGTCACGGTATATCTCATCCACTATCAGTATGATGCCGAGCCTGTTAACTATCTCTGATAGTCTCTGATAGTAGGCTTGGCTCAGGCAATAGCCGCTGGGATTGGATGGGTTGCTCAATAGCAAAAGCTTAGCTCCTGCCAGCTTTTCTTCCCAAAGATCAAGATTGATCTCGCTAAAGCCCTTTTCAAAGGGAAGTCGGATGACTCTTGCTCCGGAGAGTGTCGCCAATGCCGGATAAGCAGGATAGTCCGGATCTGGGATAGCTACGATGTCGCCGGGATTGACAAGTGCTTGCATCGTGATATAGAGTGCTTCCTCTGCCCCATTGCACACACAGATAGTATCCGTTTCATCTTGATAATAGCTCTTGGCTATCATTTGCCTGAGCTCGCTCATTCCTGCATTGGGGGTATAGCCGGGATTTGCATCGGGCAATATCATGGCGGCATAATCTGCTAATACCTTTGGAAAGGGAAATCCCAGCTCACCCAAAGCAAGGTTTATGCTCCCTTCGGGTGCTTGATTGACCAAACGTCTAAGTAGGGATAGTTCGATGGAGTTTAGCCGATCAGACTCCTGCCAATTAGTTTCGCAATTCACTTTCCAACACCACCGCACTATCCGTCTTGGAATCCCGATATTTGATGATGATCGGACAATAAATCTGAAAGTCCGGATTCTGCTTCATCCTTCTGGATCCGGGCACCACAACCGCCCCGGATGGGATGGTATAGGAGCCGCCTTCGTCTTTTTCAAGATACTGCGCTCTCACACTGTCGTAGATGGGAGTGGAAGAATTTATGATTGTCCCCGACGCGATGACTGATCTCTCTTTGATGATAATCCCTTCATAAATACCGGTGTTTCCACCAATGAAAGCATCATCTTCCACGATGACAGGTCGTGATCCGATGGGCTCTAGGACTCCTCCGATCATGGCGCCTGCTGAAAGATGCACTCTTTTTCCGATCTGAGCGCAGGATCCCACCAAGGCATGAGAATCTATCATAGTCCCGGAATCGATCCACGCACCTATATTGATGTATGACGGCGGCATGATGGTCACGCCTTTTGCCACATAGCATCCTGTGCGAGCGGAACTTCCTCCGGGCACGATCCTGATTCCATCTTCTATAGTAAAGCTCTTTTCGGGAATGCTATCTTTATCGAAAAAGCTCTTATACCCAGACAAAGGATACTCTACCAAGCTTCCCATCCGAAAGCCCAAGAGAATCCCCTTTTTGACCCAGAGATTTACCAGCCAAGAATCAGCCTGTTTTTCGCAGGCTCTGATCTCACCGGAATTTAGTCCTTGTACAAAGTCTTGAAAAAGCTTGTGATCTTCCTTGTTGAAATCCCTTTTGGTATCTTCATAAAGTTCAGTGATTCTTTCACTCAGTCTCATGTACTTTCCCCAATTGCTTTTTCTATCCTGCCCAAGGCCTCAAGTAGTCTGGCTCGAGGACAGGCAAAGTTCAGTCTCATATAGCCACTACCATCATCTCCAAAGCCGGTGCCGGCATTGAGTGCTACCAAAGCTTTATCTCTGATAATGCTCATCAAGTGCTCGTCATCAATTTGCAATGCTCGAAAATCCAGCCAAGCTAGGAAACTGCCTTCCGTCTTCGAAACCTTGATATGGGGCATCTTCTCTTCGAAATACTCATGCACGATATCTCGGTTTTCTCTCAGATAAACTTTCAAATCCTTCAGCCAAGCTTCTGAGCTTGTGTATGCGGCGATCAACGCAGTCACGCCAAAGCTGTTGCCCATAAACGTATGCAGATCATAATTCATCTTGGCAATCAGCTTTGCAAGATCCGGATTTTTGACTATCATGACGGCTGTGGCGAGTCCGGCTAGATTAAAACTCTTTGCCGGGGACAAGGAACAAATCACATTCTCAGCGCCATATTTTGCGATGGGGATATGTTTGTGAGGCGGATAGACAATATCCGAATGAATCTCGTCGCTGAAGATCGTCACCTTGTGCCGAACGCACAACGCATGCATCTTGGCAAGCTCATGATCCGTAAACACTCTCCCCACCGGGTTGTGCGGATTGCAGAGGATGAAAAGCCTTGCCCTTTTGATCTTGTTTTCAAAGTCTTCCCAATCAATCTGATATCTACCATCAATATTGACAAGAGGATTTGTCAAGAGCCTGCGTTTATGCTCGACTACGGAGCTATGGAAGGGCGGATAGACAGGCGTCTGAATCAGGATCTCATCACCGGGCTTGCTAAGGCTGAGGATGGTGATTGAAAGTGCCGTCATCACGCTGGGGACGGCAATGACCCGATAATCCCGGATATCCCAATTGTGTTGACTCATCTGCCAATTCCGCACCGCTTGTTCAAAGTCCGGTCCACGCAAATTGTATCCATAGATGGGATGCTCCAAGCGTTTCTTTAGCGCTGCCTGAATTTCATCCGATACAGCAAAGTCCATATCCGCCACCCACATAGGCAGAAGATCGTCTCTGCCATAGATCATCTTCAGTCCGTCATACTTAAAGCATGATGTTTTTCTACGATCTATCTCTTGATCAAATCTCATTGTCTGCGCTCGCTTTCAGATAGTCCAAAACTCCTTGCATCTTTTCCGGGATAACAGCTGATTTTGCCAGATCTGCCACATTGAAGATGACCTCCAAGACATGCGGAAAGGAAGCAGGAGTCTTGATCTGTCGCACTTTGCCATCTTTGTCTCGATAGGCAATCTGCATATAGTATGTCACTTTTCTCAAGAGTTCCAGACTCTGTATGTCTTCATATGTGATGAAAGTCGATCTTTTGGCTATATAGCCGAATCTGATGCCATCATGACTGA
The DNA here is from genome assembly GCA_937960795.1 of uncultured bacterium. GTDB lineage: Bacteria > Cloacimonadota > Cloacimonadia > Cloacimonadales > Cloacimonadaceae > UBA5456. The sequence goes on from CALGPA010000026.1 coordinate 13,777, forward strand.
AGGTGATGCTATTCAGACTCGTGATTTTTCTGAGAATGGAATCCAGCCCCACAAAACAGATGATCAGCGGCATCATCTTATAAAAAGCCGGCGTATCACTCGTGACAAATAGAGTCATAAAATACACGCTATAGACTATCATCAGGAAAGACAGAAAGATCATGAACCATCTAAAGCCTTGATTGTATCGATACACGACCGGTAGTCTGTCTCGGATATACTGTATCTTCAGCTTTTTCGGCATAAATACTCTCCATAAAGCTTGCGCACGCTATCTAGGATAATCTCATTCGCAGGAACCATGTCAAAGAGCTGAGTGTTTTCATTATCTCCATGAAAGTCGCTGCCCGCTGTGATATAAAGCCCATTTTTCTGAGCAATCTCAATAAAATCATCCACCTGATACTGATAGTGATCGGGATGCCATGCTTCCAGGCCGTCTATGCCCATCTTGATAAATTCTTCGATGTAGGCGGGATCAGCCAATTTACCGGGATGTGCAATGATGGCAAAGCCTCCTGCTGCATGAATTATGGACACCACGTCTTGCACGGACTGCTCGGGCTTGGCAACAAATGCAGGCTTAAAATTGCCGATATAGCGGTCAAATGCTTCATTTTTGTTGCGCACGAAGCCTTTTTGCACCAGTACTTGGGCAATATGGGGCCGCACGATCAGCTCTTGTGCGCCTGCCATCGCCACCACCTCACTGAGTTCTATCGATATTCCCAAATCCTCGAGCAGTGCAATCATCTTGATCGCCCTATCTCGTCTTCCTGCCAGATACATATCTGTCAGTTCTTTAAGCTCTTTATTATCAGAATCACACCCATACGCCAGGATGTGGACGTCATTCCCCTTGTGCAAAGAGCTGATCTCAATGCCGGGGACTATGCGAAGTGGCGCTGTATTCTCCGGTATCTGCTTGTAGGCAGCCATGGTGTCATGATCCGTAATCGAGATCAGATCAAGTCCGATGCGCTTTGCCTGAAGCAAGAGTTGTGCCGGAGTCAACGCTCCGTCAGACGCACGAGTATGCAAGTGCAAATTGATGCGACTGATGTCATTTATTTTTTTTACTATCATCATCTGTTTTATTAGTTGACGAAATTGCACAGTCACCAAAATCGTCAATAGATTTCTTCCATTGGAGACGACCATGAAATACGATCCCATAAAAGATAGGATATTCAGCCTCATCCGCCTCTTCCCCGCCTTGAGGCGCAGCCTCTATCTGTGCTTGGACTTCCTGCTACTTAGGCAAAGATATGTAAAACGCGAGATCAGACGCTATTTTCGTGATGGAGATAGTTTCTACGACGCCGGCGCCGGCCTCTGTCAGTATAGCGACTACATCCTTAGCAGATATCCCCGATCCCATGTCTTTGCCACAGATCTTAAAACTGATTACATGCAAAGCTATGCGGCTTTTCGTCCCCGCCGATTTGCCTATCAAACAGCAGATCTTGTCTCATTTCGCCCCAAGAATGCCTATTCTATGGCAATCGCTATAGATATCCTAGAACACATTGAAGATGACAGGGCGGTGCTGACAAATCTTCACCATGCCCTAAAAGACGGCGGGCATCTCATTATCTCCACACCGAGCAATCTGGATGAGGCTGCACGCTACACTGAAGAACACGTACGCCCCGGCTACGATAAATCCGAGCTGGAAGCAAAGCTTAGGGATGCAGGTTTTAAGATAATCTCATCAAGATTCAGCTATGGCCCCTTTGGCGCTCTGGCGTGGAAATTGCAGATGCAGATCCCGCTTGATATGCTTAGTGCCACTCTTTTCAACGCTCTGGTCCTTGTTCTTTGGTATCCGATGTTTATACCGCTTATGGAGCTCTTGATGAGATTGGATATGCTAAAAGAAAATGATCATGGAAATGGCATCATCATCGTAGCCCAAAAGACTTCCTGATCGTTTTTTTATCAGGTTTGGATAGTTTATCATTATGAATTTACACGGGAGCAGATAAGTGAAAGCAAAACGACAAGCAAATAGAAAAAGTAAGAAGCAACAGATCTTGGAAAAAGCCATTGAGGTCTTTGCTCATGGTGGATCCAATCAGACCACCATTGCCGACATCGCCAAGAAAGCAAACATAGCCCAGGGAACCATTTACGTATACTTTGAGAGCAAGGGAGACCTCCTTAATGAATGTTTGCAGGAGATTGTAGATCCGGTCATCAAAGGCATCATAAGCGCCACAAAAGACATCGATGATCCTATGGACAGACTCTATGAGTTCTTTATCCAGCACATCACTCTTGTAAAGGAGAAACCCTATATAGCCAGATTTCTCTGCATGGAAGCCAGACAGCACGAAGAGTTTTATGCCAAATATCCAGATTTTAATCCCCTAAAACAGTATCTGGATTATGTAAAAAATACTACCGAGGAGGCTATCGCGGTTGGGCGTATCAGGGCTCTGGATGCAGAAGCTTTTTCCTATCTCATAGTGGGAGCCATGGATCTGGTCATGAGCCAATGGTTTACAAACCCCGGAAACATCGATATCAGCTTCCTGGCTACCAGCATTCGAGACATTATCCGCCATGGCACTCTTCCCCCTGATTAGGCTGCATCTCCCCAAAATCTTACTGATTTGTCTTATTGGGATTACAAGCAGACTTTCAGCCCATGAGGTCCCTCTGCTCGTGATTTGGCAATCTCAAAATAGCATCAAATATGATGCAAATCAAAGCCAAAAAGAATACGCTTGGGATCAATCCTATCGAGCACAGATAGATATTGATGATCTTCGGCTCCGGGATGCCATCCTCAATCTCAGCATGGACACTATGGAGCTTTTCACCGAGCCTCGCCTGCGCCTAAGAGAGCTTTCAATCGGATGCAAATTGGATGATTGGCTCATCGAAGCCGGCAGCAGAGAGCATGGTTATGGGGGGACTTTTGTAATAGATAATCTGGCAAATCTAAACTATGATTCTGAGAGATATTACTTTAAGAGTATACGCCTAAACTACCTTAATATAAGCCATATAAAGCCCATGAGCATAACCGGGATTGACATTGGCGGCAATATCCACAATCAAGCCAGCTTGCGAGTTTCACACAAGCAGTCGATCAAGCCGGCCACGCTTACCCTCAGCCAAGATTTTCGCGCCAAAGACAGTCAGCGCCGATACCCCGTATCCATTAGCTCAATTGATCTTGCTATCCATCCTCAAAGCCTGGGATACAGCAGCAAAAATACTGCCCTGTTTGCATATCATCCCCTCTGGAACTCAATTGAAAGCGAACAGGAGTTCTATCTGCAAAGCGAACACAGCTTTAGGCTCATGCCTGGCAGCTTTCTCCACGCCGGATTAAGCTATGCCAACCGACTCCATGCACCATCTAAGATTCAGCGTGTATCGGCAGCATATCAACAAGACATTCGCAGCTTTAGCTTCATCACGATGGCTGAGCTTTCCACTATAGAAACACATGATATATGGCAATACCGCCTCGCCCTAAACCATCACCTCTCTGAAGACAGCTCATTGGGACTGCTCTATGAACACTCGCGATATCAAAGCTCGGATTCTCGGCATCGGCTGGCTCTGCTGCTTGATTTTCGTTTTGATCTTACAAACTAGCTTCTCAGGCTGTAGTCTCATGGACGACAATCCTGGTGAACCGCTAAAACTGGTCTTCACATTTGATGATGGACACCATAGCATCTATGATCGGGCGTTTCCCATCATGCAAGACTATGGCTTTCGGGGAACAAACTTTGTCAATAGCGGCTTAATAGGTGGACAGGGAATGATGAGCTGGGATCAAATCAGGGAGATGGAACACATCTACAACTGGGAAACAGGAGCCCACACTCTAAATCATGAGGATCTCACGCAGATGAATCTTGGGGACGCCATTGCCAATATTGAAGCTGACAAACAGAATCTCAGGGACCAAGGCCTCAACCCCGTATCGTTTGCTCTTCCCAAAGGCCAAGCGCCTTATGATCTATATCCCACACTTATGAATCTCTTTGACTATCTTCGTGGCAGCAGTGATTTTGCAATGCATCGTCCCATCAATCGCTATGCCTTGGGATACCTTCCCTATCAAAGCAAATGGAGCGCTGACCTCATCAAAGCCCGCATCTTGCGAGGCATAGCGAATTCCGAAGATCTCATCATCATCGGTTTTCATAGATTTGATGACGACGAGGATATCTTTCCGGATTCTTGCTCAAGCTCAGTGTTTCGCGAGATACTCGATTTTGTGGATTCTCTGAAGCTGGATGTGATTCCGCTAAATGAGGCATTTTGATTCTGTTGGGATGCTCGAAGATTTTCTTGACATCAAATGCCACTACAAAGATTTTGATTCCACGAGCGGGCATAGCTCAGTTGGTAGAGCATTAGCTTCCCAAGCTGAGGGTCGCGGGTTCGAGTCCCGTTGCCCGCTCCATTTTTTTTCTGCATCAATTGGCGTGATATGGCATAGAGGCATGAGAAACTTGAGCGACTCGCATTTTTTTGGGGACCCCGAAGCTAAGCGCAGCAAAGATGATAGCCGGTGGTTTCAGCCACCGGCAAAATGTAAACTGAAGCTTGAGGTGCTTAGATGGATTCCGGATACACTCCGCTGCGCTCCGTGTTCCGGAATGACT
>CALGPA010000027.1 GCA_937960795.1 uncultured bacterium
TTGAGGGCATCTGATATCCCTCGTGACTCACAATCTATGTAAGGCCAAGCGACCACTTGCATTGTTTTCATCTTAGTAATCCAAGTCAAGTTCTTTTTCATAAATAATCTACCTTGCTGCGACGGGCTCCAGCCCGTCGCGCGTTGCCTCAAATGGTATGGACTTCTTTAGAGTGTCTCTTATTCTTTCTATTGGCTCCGATAGGTACAGTTTCCCGCTTATCCAGTCTTCCGAATAGCCTTGCAGGATCGCGCCAAACAGCCGAAGGCAGCTCTTTTCATCAGGGAATATCCGGATGCATTTCTCCCTCAAGTCTGATCTCCTCGTTTAAGCGCTCCAGTGATATCTGCCGGGCATTGGCAGCACAAGACAAGATGTATCCATTAAACGATGCCCTGGAAGTGATGGACAATCTGATAGCTCTGCATACAAAGACTAAATCTATTGGTATATCCTAGGGTCCATATAACGTCTCCACTCTAGGTTACCCTTGGGATCGAGCTTCATAATAGCAATTGTCATGTAATGGAACTCCTCAAGATTATCAGAGTTTTCCCATACTACAACGCTGTTGTCAGAACCCTAAGTCCTTATTTTCTCACCGCTTGCACACTCGACCGGTGAGCGACCGGTGAGGAAGGCATGAGCGCCCCTTATTTTTCAAGCACTTAGGGGCGCTGATACTTTGTGAAAACTACTTAAGAATCATGAATCTTCCGCGTCTTGAGCGTCCGGATCCTGAGATATTGAGGATTGAGCCCGGTCTGGGTCTCGTTGATCGTCTCAAATGATTCCAGATCTATGACACTGACGGAGCTACCCGCATAGTTTTGGGAATAGGTTCTCGCATTGGACACATAAAGTTTGTTCTGGTAGATCGCCAAAGCCTCCGGAGCTGCTCCCAGCCAAGATAAACAGCGCATTATGTCAAGCAGAATCCATCATGATCTTGGATCTCGTTTTCTGGGATATCGACGAGATCTTGGCAGGATCAGCACCGGTGGAAAAGGCAAGCTTTCAGAGATCATCTGGAACAAATCCTGCATGTATTGATGGCAAAGAAGATTACGGAGACATAAGGTGAAAAGACTATATATCATGCTGCTATGCCTCATATCCATAGGACTATTGGCAGCGAAGCCCAATCCCTTGCAAAGACCCCTGCGCAAAGCCGAGAGGCTGTTCGGGAATCTGCAGAGCTATCCCACTCGAGCTGATAGCGCCACCGGATTTGACGTACAGAAATATACCATTGACCTCAGCATCAGCCAAGATCCGGCGTTTATCAACGGCAATGTGCTCGCGGAAGTGCTGGCAGAAGAAGATCTCAGCAGCATCACATACCATTTGGTGGGCTTGGAAGTAAGCTCCGTCTTGGTGAATGGGCAAGCCGTCGCCCACAGCCATCAGGATGGCGAAATTCAGATTCCCCTGAATGTATCAGCAGGCGAGAACTTTGAGACTCAGGTCTTCTATAGCGGCAGCCCCCAGCTCTCGGGAGACTTTTATAATGTGGGCATGTTTGTCAGGCCGGGCGTGATCTTTACGATCTCTGATCCGGATGCGGGGCGCTATTGGTGGCCATCCTATGATCATCCTTGGGATAAGGCGATCGTGGATATCATCGTCACGATGCGATCGGATTGGAAAGTGGCAGCAAATGGCCTGCGGGAGAGCATCATCGACAATGGCGATGGCTCATCTACCACCACTTGGCGCGGATATCACCCCATAACCACATATCTGGTCTGCATCACCGCTTCAGACTATCAAGAGATTCATCAAAGCGCGATGCAGGGGGATCTTCCCATCATCAATTTTGTGACGCAGAGTCAATATCAAAACGCTCTTAGTGACTTTGCGACACTACCGGATATGATAAATTATTATTCGGAGCTCTTTGGCGACTATCCCTTTGAAAAATATGGCAATGCGACGGTGAGCATGAGCACGTTTGGCGCCATGGAGCACCAGACGATGACCACTTTGGGAAACTATATCATCGATGGCATGGGCACACATGAGCTCACGATTGCGCATGAATTGGTGCATCAATGGTATGGCAACGCGGTGAGCTTTCTGACCTTTGCCGATGTCTGGCTATCAGAAGGATTTGCCACCTATGGCGAGCATCTTTGGGTGGACAAGACCCAAGGCTGGCATGCTGCGACGGAATATGTGCGAGACAGCTATCATCAGTATTATCTGAGCTGGGAAAATACTACAAGTCCTCCCACGATCTATGACCCTCCTTTCAACAACTATTTTTACCCACAATCCTATGAAAAAGCTGCTTCCGTGCTGCATATGCTGCGCCTGAGATTGGGAGATGACGATTTCTTTGATCTGCTCAGGCAGTGGTTTACCACATTCAAAGATGGCAATGCAATCACGCAGGAATTTGTGGATATGGCTGAAGATATTAGCGGACAGGATCTGCAGCAGTTTTTTGCGCAATGGATCTATGGCAGCGGGATCCCTTCAGTGAGCTATTCTCTGTGGTATCATCCCGAAAACCTGAGCCTGAGAATCGATGCCATTAGCAGCAGCCCGACCGCTACTGACTTTGATCTGGATCTCCCATTTTTGGTCAATCACATATCGGGAGCTGACTCGCTATTAGTTCGAGCAACTGCACAGGGATATGAGAATCTGTTTGAGCTTGCCAACGAACCCCTTTCTCACCAAGCAAATCATGGACATTGGAGCCTTTTAAGGGCCATCACCGAACGTCGGCCGGAGCTGAAAAAAGCTATCCCGAGCTCAGCAAAGGTCTATCTTGTCTGGGATGAGATGCCGGGCGCGCATGGCTATCAGATCCAGCGAAAAGCCGCTTCTGAGGAGACTTGGCAAGTCATCAACAGCGCTATCGTCATGAACACTGACTACATTGACATGGATCCGGAAAACGGGCAAGAATATCACTATCGCATCCAAGCTATTGACCCCAGCGGATATCTGAGCACGACATCAGAGAGCTTGTCCGCGACTCCGCAAGCCTTTGGCTTTGAGAATGATCTCTTGGTGGTGGACGAGACCCGGGATGGCACCGGGGTGGCGATCTCTCCGGATGACGCCATGGTGGATTCCTTTTATGAAGCCGCCATTAGCCCGATCGCCTTTGATAGCTGGGACATCGCAAGTGCTGGCATCCCAGATCTGGCATTTATCGGGCAATATCAGAGCATCCTCTGGCATGATGATGATTTTGCTCAAAATGATATCCATCGGGCTGAAGATCTCTTGATTGGCTACGCTTTGGGTGGAGGTCAGCTTTTGATCTCAGGATGGAAGACCGCCAGTGCTTTGAGTCCCAGCTTTTGGGAGCTGATAGCACCGGGTATGGTGGTGCATTATGACAATTCCCCGGTGATGAGCAGTACTGTGGGTCAGGGCTATATTGATCTAAGTGTAGATGAGACAAAGCTGGCACCGGTCTGGAGTGGACTGCTTCCCTATGTCAGCAGCTTTGATAGCGATGAGCACAGCATCTTCTTGGCAGACGCCATCCCGGGAAGCAATGCGGCAGAGCGCAGCGTCGGTCAAAGGATTGGTAATCTGGTGATTTTGGGCTTCCCACTGTATTTTATGCAAGAAGACGGAGTGCGGGACTTCCTTCAGCAGATCCTTCCCGAGATGGGAGCGGTCAGCCTCAAAGATGAAGAGATCCCGTCTTATCCCATGCAGTTATCCGCATATCCCAATCCCTTCAATCCGCACAGCACGATTTCGTTTTCTCTGCCCTATGCGGGAAAGATCAGCCTGAAGCTCTATAACCTCAAAGGACAGATGCTGCGTGAATTGGCAAATGCGGACTACCCTACAGGAGCGCACTCTATAAGCTTCGATGCCTCGGACTTGCCCAGCGGAATCTATTTCCTGCGATTGATAAGCGAGAGCAAGACGATCACGCGAAAGATAAGCTTGGTCAAGTAGCTCGGGGTGAGCGTTTGGAGATCTTCCAAACAAGAAGTCCTTGACTATCTGAGCATAGCATGGAAAATGGGAAAAAATATAGTTAACAAAGGTGGATAAATTGAAGAAGATCATATTCCTAGTCATAGCACTGACTCTCAGCCTGGGTCTCTTTGCTCAAAAGGGACTCTTTAATCTCTCCTATGGAATGAGCTTGGAAAACGCCAACGATGTCCTTGCGCAAGCAGGATTTCACGCCGAAGAAAGCGAAGCTCACGCCGTGAAGTATTATAGCGATATCAATGAGTTTGTATCAGCCATACTGCTTTTTCTGGAGCCAAATACCAATCGCTTGGCAGGATGGTTTGTAAAATACAATTCCGACAATGGTGAGGATAATGACCATCTGGTGATCGACCGCATCGCGATGATGCATGGCGAGACAAATCACTTTGAAGAAGAAACACAGCAGCTGATCTGGTTTTTGACCAATACTCGCACACTGCATGTGATGTATGCGCAGGACGGCAGTCTGACGGCATTGTATTATGACTCATATTTCTCAGAGCTCTTTGACATGCGCGGCGCTGGCTTGGGAAACTGAGGATTAGCGCAATCCTTGTAGATTGAGGCTGCCTATCTTGGGCGGCCTTTTTCTTTGGGCAAAAAAGAAAGCCGGATATCACAAAGGAGATCCGGCTTATGTGGAATCGAGAATCTATTCGCTGACGGCAATCACTTTGTAAAAACGGTGATTACTACCTGGCAGTATGTGATATTCTGTGGCTTGGACGGATACTTCTTCCCAAAGATCCGCATAGGGATCCGAGGCGAGGAAGACCTTATAGTATTGAGCTTCAGGCACGGCATCCCAGAAAAGAGTCAGCCCATTATCTGTGCGTACAAAACGCAGATTTTGCGGGCTGTCCAATGCCAAAACTATGTATTCATAACACCCGATATCAGGCAGAGTGCGCAGAGTGCCGACGATGTCGAATGGTAAGAGATCGATCACGTCCCCGGCATTGATGGCTACAGAATTGCTTGCCAGGATGTATGTGCCATCTTCTAAGAGCGGATCAGCATAGAAAGAGGCGGCATCTGAAGTGGCTTGTTCATATGAGCTGTAGGTTCCTAGGTCCTGGCTGGCGATCCTCACGGGAATCCCTGAGCTGCTGTAGTAGATATTGCTGCTCACGGTGTCAATATCATTGAGGGAATTGAAGATGGCAGCGACGCCTGCCTCAGAGGTGATGATATTATTCCTGATATCCAGAGAGGGACACTGAGTGTTTTGAACGAATGCTTTGCTGTTTATCGAGCTGCTAAGATTGACAAGTGTGTTGTGATAGAGCCTGGCATTGGCGCTGCGGTGTAGTGAAACCGTGCTAGGACCATGGTTGAGCACGTAGTTGTTGAAGATATCCTGCGCTCCCGTACTCTGATATGTCGCACTCACATAGATCCCTATCCCATTGGTGCAAGATAAGATATTATCCTGCACGATGAAGTCGTTTATATTTACCAAACTCAGGGAATTGCTGCTGCCGGAGATTGAGTTTCCCAAAATCTGCACAAAGGGCATGCTCTGCAGAGAGAAGCCTTGATGCACTTCCGAGATCTCATTTCCGCTAAACACATAACTGCCGAGATCACTGCCATCATGGATGGATGCTGCATAGCCCAAGCCTTGCACGAGGTTGTTTTCAACGCGCAGATCTCGATTGCAGGAGTTTGTCCCATAGATTCCGCAGGCGTTGTTTGTGCTGCCTCCGGCACCATAGATTTCGCAATCTTGGATCCTGAGACCATCATTGAAAAGATTCAGAAGAAACACTGTGCCGATTTCGGGATTCCCTGAGCTTAGCGAGAGATCTTCAAAGATCAGATTCCTGGTATTGGTTAGCCTAAAGATGAAGTTGTTGCTCAAAGATGCAGCTGCGAATGTGATGACCGCATCTCCTTGCTCAGGACCCTTGATCCTCACATAGCCATCTCCAAACAAGCCGGGGATGTGGCCGATCTCGATGTTGCCCTGATACACTCCGGGTGCGAGATGCACAGTCAGGCTAGTCTGAGCGCCACGTTTCATCAAGGCGTAAACGGCAGATTCCAGATCTTGGAAGTCCCCGGACGGACCGACCTGGATGTCGCTCATGAACTGCCAGCCGCCATCTTCGATGACATTGGCGCCTGGGCTATAGACGCCTTCCCAAGGATTTCCATCAATGTCATACTCTAGGACTGTCTCTGTGCCGCGGTTGCGCAGATAGCTGCAAGAATTGTAGCCATTGTCACTGATCATGGGGTTTGCATAGACCGCCGTGAAGTCCTCAATCATGCTCTCTAGGAAGTCTTGGCGAGAATACAGAGTATTGTTGTATCTCCCCAGATGTGGCAGGTTGTTGAAGTAGGCATTGTTGTTCCAGCTTATCTCGCTGGATCCCGAGACACTAAGTGCGTATCCTTTCTCCGGGGAAGCGAAGACATTGTTTTGGATGACGGAATTTGTGATGCCACTGAAGCTTGCAGTAAGGCCGTTTAGATTGTTATGGCGGTTTTTGGTGACTATCGTATTGTGCAAGATCTGCAGATATGATGAGTTTGAGATGCTGAGCCCGGTCGTGTATAAAGACGGACTATCGAAGTATAGCATGTTTAGGAATATATAGATCTGGGGATCAGAGCTGCCATGAGCATTGCTGATCGCCAGGCAGGAGTTGCTGCTTCCGGAGGATTGTGTAAAGAGCCGGTTGCGGTGTATGGTGGAAAAGCCACCTATGTTGATGATGTTTAGTGCTTGGTTAAAGTCGTTCATCACGTTGTAGCCGATGTTCAGGGCATCAACCTTCTGCACGGAGATGGGATATGTCACCGTGTTGAAAGTGTTGTGATGAATTGAGATATCCTGATAGCGACTGCTATCATAGTAACCGCCGCCGTGAACGACGATACCAAAACCGGGGCCGCTGAACTGGCAATTTTGCACCGTGAGACCATCACCCAAGCTGGAACCGGTGCTGATCGCATGGGAATATGAGCCCGGAAGGATGATCTCAAGATTGTTGATCTGGATATCATCACATCTGCCGCTTGTGCGGATAAACTTTACGCTCACACTGGGAGAGCTGCTGCTGATGCGCATGTCTTCGAGCCTGACACCGGATGCGGCAAGGATCATGAAAAGATAGTTTTCATCACTTGACGTAGAGGTCGGATTAAGCACGATCTCTTGACCTCCCGATCCTCTGAAGAAGACCTTGGACGACTCATTCGCGCCGGGAAAACTGCGAATCCGGTATCCCCCATCATATGTTCCGGGGGCAATGTTGAAGAATGTGTGCCCGCTGATGCCGTGATATCTAAGCGCCCAGATCGAGTCCTCAATCGTGGGGAAATCAGCATCCGGGCTGCCCACGCTGTAGCTTCCCGTGAGTGGCGATAGATCGCTGACCCCAAATTGCTGCTGTGCTCCGATGTCCCAAGAATAGCCCCTAAACTGGCGGTTTATGTCGTCATCAAACTCAGTGCGAAACTGTCCTATGCCTCTGAGATATTGGCTTTGGATCATCATGCCTTCATCCCAGAGAGGATCGTAGTTTACGCTATGTTCATTAATATCTGGCAGGGTTTCCTGCAAATGAGCAAGGGATTTGAAGCCGATGCCACCCATCTTCAAAAGATAGTTGCCCTCACTGAGATAGCTATTGTAGTCTATGTTGTGGCTGGGGTCATCGTTGTAGTAGGTGATCTCCATTGCATAGCCGGTGCTTGCTTGCAGGATATTGTTTACAATTTCGATGTTTGAGCCCAATTGATAGGAGTATAGTCCACTTGAGCTCTCGACACCCACGACCGAGATGGAGTTGTTTAGCACCTTGAAGTTGCTCCCGGAGAGCCACAATCCGTTTTGTGAGCTTGCACCGATGAGATTGTTTGCGATCAGAGTAGCTTCACCAGCTGCGGCTGAATTGCCCACTGAGATTCCCTTCTGGCCGCCCAGCACCTTGTTGTAAAAGATGTTTCCGGATTTGATGCTATTTACGTTAATCCCGATCGCGCTGATGTTTTCTATCAGGTTTCCGTCTATCCAAGGGTCATCAACACCATATAGGTAGATCCCCGTATTTAGGTTTTGGAAATGGGAGTTTGATATTACATGATCCTTGCCTCTTAGATAGATGCCGTAGCCATTGCCATTGAAGCTCAGCGCGCTGAACCTCAGATCATAGGTAGCATCAGATGTAGAAGATCCGTCCGAGACATAGATGCTGCTTTTGGCATCAGTAGCTGCCAATCCCTGAGGGGCGACAAAGTGACACCACGTTGTATAGATGCTTCCGGCAAAGCCGTTGATCTCCATGATGCGGCTATAATCCTGGGCTTCTGTGACAAAGCTTAATCGCTCAAACTTGAGATACTTACTGCGGTATGTTGCCACTATATAGTTTGCCTGTGCAGATTGATCGGAAAAGGAGAGAGTGCTGTATTCCACCGCGTTTCCTCTGATGGTCACCCAGCGATCATGCCCGATGCCGGGAATACGATCAAAGACTATCTGCTCGCTGTATTCATCATCTTCCAAGTGTGCAGTCACGGGGCCGATCACGCCACGCAAAGATAGCGCTCGAGCAAAGTCATTGATGCTGGCAAAATCTTGCCCTTCGCCGATGGTATATGTGCCCGAAAGCCTGCCAAGAGAGGGATCCGTGCTATACTCAACAGCTCCGATATCCGGGCTTTGTGGGTCCCTGTCTTCTCCAAAATAGTCTTGGTCCACGCCCACATGGGGCCCATTGTTATCCAGATAGGCAGAGCCGGGGCTGAGATAGTCTCCTTCAAAAAAGGGATTGAAATCTGCATTGTAAAAACCAAACTCCCCGATCATCTGCACCATCTCCTGATAGTAGGTGTTCATCTGCCGTCCCAGATAGGTGCCTCGTCCATAGATATTGTTGTAGTCGATGATGTTGCGATTGGCGATACCCTCATTTACTTGGGCAAAGTTCAGGACATAACCCGCCCCCATATTCACGAAGTGATTCTTACGGAAGACATTGTTGGTGCCTGATATAGTGGCTACGATCGAGCCGGAATCAGCAGATGAAAGCTCCACGCTGTTGTGTGCGGCATAGACATTTGAGCAGTTCGACACAATAAGGCCTGATGCGGTCCTAGATCCATAGCCTCCATACCAGTTGTATCCGCTCGCTCGGATAATATTGTTATAAACATTCGGTTGATCTTGATGTGCAAACAGCGAGCTGTTGCCAATCGAGATACCGCTTGCCCACGCATTGACGCGATTGTTTGTAATCAGGAGATTACCACTCAGTGACGAGAGCGATATGCCCGAATTTACATTGAACATCTGATTGTATCTCATGGTCAGATTCTTGACTCTTTGCATGCTGATCGCGGAATAGACTCCGTTTGTGGCATAGTAAAGGCCCTGGTGCATATTTGATTCGATCACCCAGTTCTCGCTAAGCGATGTCGAACTCTGATTATTCAGAACTATATGGTGACTGCCATCAAAGAACTGATTGAAGCGGATGTTTACGTGGTCACTGGCGGAAGATCCGACAGATGCAAAATATATCGACTCGGTGCCTTGCGACGATGTGCCGGGATTAAAGAAGCGGTTGCCTATCAGATTGATATGATTGCTGTTTCCTAACACCATGATACTTCTGGCATAGCTTCCTGTGGGAGCAAAATCGATCCCTGTGATGGTGATATTGCTGCTTTCTTGGATCAGGATAATGTAGTTGTCCGCAGATCCGGCATTGTGATTTGTGAAGAGGATCTGCTCATCAGGGTCATTCACGGATGATATATACAGAGAGTATCCCCCCAGCCCCATATCGCTAATCACATAGGGTCCTGTATATGTCCCGGGATTGATATACAGATAGATATCCCCCACGACTTCTGCGTCCCGGATGGCATCTATTGCCAAATCAAGATCTTCAAAATCAGCAGCGCTGCCTCCGATTTGAAAGATCCCTTGAATATTCTGCGCCGACAGTACGCAGACTGCTGCTAACAAACAACAAAAAAGTATCAGTTTCTTCATACAATTCTCCTTGCAATGACATGGTATTTTGGTAGATAGCTACGAGGAAGTCGCCAAATACATAGCCGCGGCTCCGTAAAGCAAAAGCCATTTTCCTGCTAGTGATGATTTGGTCAAGAAGACAAAGCTTAAAGATTGCCGATTTGCAAGCCTCTGACAGACATCAGATTGATGGCTGATATGCTATATCTTTGATTTATAAAGCGTCTATATTGTGGAAGTATCGCCACATGCGTTTTCTGGCTTTTTCTGCTCACAGATCTCGGGTACAGCCCAGAAATAAAAGGCCTGCCCACAAGCAAGCCTTTTTAAGATATCTTTCAAGCGGATTATGATCTGGTGTCTGCCAAGAGCTCGCCTCGGCTTTGCCTCATCCGTTCTCTGATGGTTTCGCGTTGACGATCAAACTCTGCCATCTGCTCGGCATTGAGCTTTTCAGCTCCAACCATTCTAAGTCGATTGGGATTGATATAGCGCCCATTATTCATAAGGCCAAAGTGCAGATGTGGTCCTGTTGATCTACCCGTGGAACCCACACGACCGATGATCTGTCCGCGCCTCACAGTCTGCCCGGCTCGCACGCTGTATGAAGAAAGATGGGCATAGAGGGTGATCATCCCGCTGGAGTGACGGATGCGAACCTCGTTGCCGTATCCGCCATTATAGCGAGCGGAGGTCACGGTTCCATTTGCCACTGCATAGACCGGGGTGCCACTGCGAGCGCGATAGTCCACGCCCTGATGATTTGACCAACGTCCTGTAAAGGGATCCATTCTTCTGCCGAAAGAGCTGCTCACGTGAATGCTGGACAGGGGATAGCCCACCCCACTGGCATTATTGCTTTTACCGTCTTTGTTATACAATCCGTTTAGCACGGAGTTGTCATCATCTTGTTCATAGCGAAAAAGCTCATGAAATCCCGTTCTAGCGCCGTCATAGCTCACGTAGAGCACCTTTGCTCCGGGCAAGATCCTGCCTTCAAAGACCCGCTCTTCGATATATACTTCGAAGGAATCCCCTTTGCGTGCGTCTCTGTGAAAGTCGATCTCCCCCTCAAGGCCGTTGTTCACCGTCTGCTTATCTGCCGGACGCAAACCCAAGCTTAGAAGGGCAGCATCCAGAGTGGTTTCCAGCGTCCCGGTGATAAAGCGCTCTCGGCTCTGAACCGGCAGTGCTTCACGAGTGTAGATCAGAGAATCCTGAGTGGCCACAAAGTGATGGCGCACGGTGGGTTCTTGGACATACATCATCTTGGTGATCTTGTTTCCTTCATCATTTAAGATTACTCGCAGAGTATCCCCCGGTTGGATGGTGGTGACGTCGATGTATTCCCCGAAGCGAATAGCTGTCAAGCCAATCTCAAGTCCGGGCAGATCCAATTTTTCCAAGAGCGCAAAGATGGACGAACCCGGGCTCACCGTCTGAGTGATCCAAGGCTCGACTATCTCCGGCAGTTCCTCCGGGGAGTCTGTCTTTCCTGTTCCGGGACTAAAAAAGAGTGAAGAAAGTCCGAATATCATCACTAGGACGAAGATGGATATGAGTAATATACGTTTTCCTATGTTCATGTCTTAGAGGCTCCTTTAGATGTATCCCCCTTTTCGGCAAAAGGGTGATAGTGGATATGCACATTGCGCAATCCATTGTCAAAATATTCCAAAAGGCGGTGTTCCACCTTGTTTGAGATCTCGTGTCCTTCATCGATCGAGATGCTGCCGGCGACCGTGATGGTCATATTGATGGTATAGTATGGCCCAAAGCGATGCACCCCCAGCTCTTCGATCCCCTTGACGCCTTCGACCATCATGGTTTGATCCCGCAATTCACGAGCAAAGCCTTCTTCCGGAAGCCTGTCCATCAATTCGGAGGATGATTCCATAATGATCTCGACCCCGGTCTTGATGATATAGATCGCCACGATTGCTCCTGCAGCCGGATCCATCCAAAAATAGCCCATCCGCCCCATGATTACTCCGATGATGACGGCTGCTGCTGCCATGATATCGTTCAGATGGTCATTCGCAAGTGCTCGGATAGTGGGATTATGCGTGCGTTTTGCCGCCTTCTTTGTATATAGATACAGGATCATTTTCAAAAGGAAAGTCCCGATGGCGATCACCAATGCCCACACCGATGCGCCTCTGCCAATCTCGGTGTGCGCAATCAGTTCATAGACCTTGTTTATGCTCTCAAGGAGGATTGCAATACCGGTGGTGAGGATGAATGCTCCCACGACGATGGCTGCGATGGATTCCAGTTGCCGATGACCATAGGGATGCTCTTTGTCCGCCGGCTTTTTGGCGTGTTTCATGAAGATCTTGACTACCACATAGTAAACGGTGTCCGAGCTGGAATTTATCCCATCCGCCAAGAGCGCCGGACTATGCCCCAAGATCCCGATTCCTGTCTTTAGCAGCGCCAGGATGATGTTGCTCACCAGTCCCAGATTCACTGCAACCGAAGCAAGAAAATCTCTATCCCGCATCAATCAGCTCCATAGTGTCAATAAATGTTTGCTGAGGAAATCTCTGCCGGATCCTTGCCCGAAACTCATCTGCGTGAATCTCAGTTGAAGCGACCGCTGTGGAATTAAGCGCGAAAGCCTTGACCTTAAATGGGATAAGACAGCTCACACTTTGCTTGTTGAACAGCATATTCAGTCTATCTGCCGAAAGCTTGATACACTCCGGATGCCGAAAGACCAGATCAGGACGGATCTTCAAGAGATCATGCTCCAGCTTGTCGTAAATAGCATCCGTAAATGAAGTGGGGATATATACAGCCCGCACATCTTCATCCAGCAGATCCATCAGCGCTTTCTCATGATTGATCAGGCTCTTCAGTCCGCTTTTGTACCAAACATCTCCTCTTGAAATGAGGATCTGATCCACATGATCAAAGCTCTGTGTGAGATCTTTTTTGTGAACGCTGACGGGGATAGATGTAAGCCGCAGCAAACGCTGAATCTCGGATATGATCTCATCAATCTTGCCAAAGCTGGCTCCGATAAGCAGGATCAAGGCATCCACGGCATCTTCCAAAGCAATGGATTTGCGATCCAGTGAGCCGTCTATCAAAATCTTCCTTGCCCCCAAGAACCGCATCAGCTTCACCATCTTCATCTGCTCAGAAACTGAAGAAGGACCGGTGATCTGAGTAGCGAGAGGGGTCATCGCCTTGGCAAGATACAGTTTGCGCCCCGTATAGGTTTCGGATCTTAAGAGCTGAATCTTGCTCCCACATAGATCCAAGCTCTGTGCATCGCAGCAAAAAAGAGCATTGGCAGGGATCTGAACCTGCGGCTTGGGAGTCTTAAAAAGGCGATCCTTTTCCTCTCCATCTGATCCTGTGGAAAAAACTCCCCAATCATGCGCGGGAAACTCATGCAAAATGCTGTTTAAAAGAGTAGTTTTCCCTGAATTCTTACTGATTCCCACCAAGGCTATGGTTTGACATGCCCCGGTGGAAATCAATTCTTTCATCGGCAAGAGAAGTCCTTAGGGTTTGCGACGCTTGTTTCTTCCGGTCTCTGCCGGGCCGATGGATACATTTTTGCCGCGAAGCAGGCTCATCACGCCCTCGTTGCTCTCGCGTTCTTCAGTGCATGTATCTGAATAGATACCGGTATCCTGATATTCATATCCGGGCTCGGTATAGCTCGTGATGAAGCCCTCGTAGTTTCTGAGAATCACCCTGCCGGGCATCTGAGAAATAATGTAATTTGGCATCACCGGGATCTTGCCACCGCCACCGGGGGCATCCACCACATAGGTGGGAACGCAGAGTCCGCTGGTGTGCCCCCGCAGGGATTCGATGATCTCGATTCCTTTGGAGATGGGAGTGCGGAAGTGGGCAATGCCCTCAGATAGGTCACATTGATAGATATAATATGGTCTCACCCGGTTTCTAACCAGCTTGTGAACCAAATTTTTCATCACATCCACATGATCATTGATCCCTTTGAGCAATACAGATTGATTGCCCATCGGCAGGCCGCCATCGGCGATCTTTGCCAAGGCGCTCGCAGCTGTGTCACTAAGCTCTTGAGGATGATTGAAGTGAGTGTTTAGCCACACGAAGGGATACTTCCTAAGCACAGCCATCAGATCATCGGTGATGCGCATGGGCAACACCACCGGTGTGCGAGTTCCGAGCCGCACAATGTCAAGATGCTCGATCTTGCTCAGCTGACCCAGGATCTCATCCAGGCGTTCATCTCCCAAGGTCAGGGGATCGCCTCCGGAGAGGATCACGTCGCGGATCTCGGTGTGTTCACGGATATATTCGATCGCTTGGTCCACGTTTTCTCGGGGCATTGGTGCATCGTGTTCTCCGGCTTTTCTGCGCCGCGTACAGTGGCGGCAATACATGGCACATTGGTCGGTGAGCAGCAAAAGCACTCGATCCGGATAGCGATGCGTCATTCCCGGCACGGGAGCATCTGCATCTTCATGCAAAGGATCTGCCATGTCTGAGGCGTCATATTCACTCTCAAAGATGCGAGGAATGGCTTGCATACGCACGGGATCATTGGGATTGTCATGATCTATCAAGGACAGATAATATGGGGTAATCGCCATGCGAAAGGAAAATCCTCGCTTGACAAAGACAGCTTCTTCTTCCGGAAGCAGACTGATGTATTTGCGCAGCTCATCCGGACTTGTAATCCGATTCTTAAGCTGCCAATGCCAATCGTTCCACTCTTCTTCGGTGGCGATTGTGCGAATATCGATAGTGCTCATTATATCTCCTTAATCGGTATACCTTTCCTTAAAGAGCTTCATCAAGACGGGGTTCCGACGCAGAAGATCGATGGATGTCATGGCGTGATTGTGAGCATAACCATTGCCCAAGATCATATCGACGTCCGCTCCGATTCCCTCAGCTCCCAGAGCTGCTTTGGTAAAGGAAGTAGCCATTGAGAAGTAGTAGACCAAACCGCGATCACGTGCTGCCATGATGGTGGGCAATTCTGTGTCTTCTATGTTTACCACGTTGATCACCACATCAGCCATCTTGCCGTCTGTGAGGCGAGAAACTTCTTTTTGGATGGTGATAGCATCTGTGGCGTCAGCGATGATCACTTCGTGACAGCCGGTCTCTTTGCATGTGGGGATGTAATTTTCGTTTCTGACGATGCCAATGACCTTTCCGGATACTCCGGCACGCTCTTTTGCCACTGCGTTGCAAAGAATTCCGCTCTTTCCGTTGGCGCCGATGATGACCACATTGTCGCCGGGACGCACCAATCTTTCGACCTGAGCCGGAGCTCCTGCCACGTCAAGCACGGATAGGGCAAGATTTTCATCCATATCATCCGGCAATTTTGCATAGATGCCGCTGGAGAAAAGGATGGCTTTGCCTTCGATCTCCACCTGATCTTTGTCCAAGAGAACTTTCTTGACCTTATCGATCTTCAGAGGAGTAAGAGAGAGAGATACCAAGCTGGCAATCTTGTCGCCCACTTGGATTTTGTCTTTCATTTCAAAATTGGGGCCGATCTCAACCACTCTGCCGATCAGCATTCCGCCGCTGCCGGTGTCTTCATTTTTGTGCTTTCCGGTGCGCTGCGTAAGATCTATCGCATGCTCTGCGAAGGCTTTCTCGATATCCTGATGACCTTGTCCCACCAGCTTATTCTTGATCTGGTGAAAAGAAGCGCTGTCCACATTCAGACGGATCACTTCGATCAAAAGTTCATTGTCCCAGATTTCGGACATGTCGTTGTTCAAGACTCTTGCGGGTTGGGGCAATACGCCCTTGGGTTCTACTACTCGGTGAGTTCCATAGCGGCATCCGCCAGTTTTCATAATTCCTCCATGGGATCTATTCTTTTTTTATGCTTTTTTTCTAGTTCCTCCATCTTTTTGGAGTGCACAATTGTGTCAATAACAAAGTGCCGCTCGCTCCTTGGGGAAAAATCACTTGAAATTCATACTAATTTTGCGAATCCAAGCACGCATACATATTTTATGAATAATCACCTAAGCACAATCCACTTAGTATCGCTCATCTGCCATTGTCAGAAGGCCGGACTTGATTATATTATCACAAAACGCTTTTTGAGGAGAAAAAATGGCAGACACAAAGAAGTCAAAAATCAAATACTACACCGTGGCTATAGCGATAGTGATCATAGTAGCGGCAATCCTGATAGTTCCCAGATGGAATAGATATCAGACCCAAAGAAGATCCACTGCCGCGCGCGAGGCTGTAGCCGCCCTGAGAAACTATGTGGATGACTACGTCAAGAATCACCAAAGCGCCGGAGGATTCAATGTCGACGCAGCCCTCACCGAGATCGGAATCAGCAACAGGATCCTCAGAAATTGGGATTTTGCGATCGCCTGGAAACCTTCAGCTATCTATACTCAACAGATGATGGAATCCCTCCGAGAGGTGGAAACTTCCAGCTATGTGAATATCGCTCCCTACAAGATTATCATGGCTGTCGCCACCAAAGAAGGTCCCGTCACAGAAGGACGCAAAATCTGGTATGATGGAGACAATAACAGCTTCCATGGCTTTGGCATAGACAGTGAAGTTGAACCCGACTGGGGGCGCATTTTACCAAATCCGTAAAAGCATATATTACAAGCAACTAGATGGGCTGCTCAGGCCCCCCTCACCCCTTGCTCACCGGTCGAGCGTGCAAGCGGTGAGAAAATAAGGACTTAGGCGATTTGCGGCTGAGCCGAAAATCGAATGTACAATGTACGATTTACGATGTACAATTAGGGGGTCGTCGTTGGCCTGCGCAAGGCTAAACCCTCACCACCGTCCCCCAAACCAGTCATTCCATATCCTCACCACTTGCCCTAGATTAGTCATTCCAGAACACGAAGCGTAGCGATTTGGGGTCCCCGCAAAATTGCTCAGCAGTTTTGTGGGGCTAAGAAGTGTATCAGGAATCTATAGAAACGAAGCTCCCTGCTCGCTTGGGCGGCTAAAAACCGCACCCACATTAGTCATTCCGGGCTTGACCCGGAATCTATAATCTGACCACAGATTGACACAAATTTGCACAGATTAGCTTTAGAAGGTTTAGAGGGTTGAGAGAATTGAGAAGCTTATCCTAGCTACATGCCCGGTTGACGGATGCCACCCCACGCGACAAGATGTCGCGTCTACTGTGGGCTGCTACAAGCCACCCGACATTTGAGATCAGCTGAAAAGCTGTTTAAGCTCTTCCAGACTCAAGGTCTTGAGCACTCCCGTGCCGCCATCGATTACTTCGTTAAAGAGCTCAATCTTGTTTTGTTGGAGCGCTAGGATCTTTTCCTCCACGCTCGATTTTGTGATGAGACGAAAGACTTGAACTTTTTTGCTTTGTCCGATGCGATGGGCGCGGTCTATGGCTTGATTTTCCACCATTGGATTCCACCAGGGATCATATAGGATCACCGTGTCTGCCGCGGTAAGATTGAGCCCGGTGCCGCCTGTCTTGAGGCTGATCAGAAAGAGTCTGATATCATCGTCATTTTCAAAATCATGAACCGGCGCGACTCTATCCTTGGTCTTGCCATCCAGATAGCTATATGGGATGCTTAGAGCGTCAAAGACCTTTCTCATGATCCCCAGCATTTGCACAAACTGGGAAAAGACCAAGACCTTGTGACCGGCATCGATGGAATCCTGCACCAGCTCCACGAGCAGCTCCAGTTTGGCGGAGAGCTCCGGGCTCGGGAGGATATCCGGATTTGCCAGATGCGGATGATTGCAGACTTGTCTGAGCTTGGTCAGAGCAGCGAGGATGTGCACATAGCTGAGCTCTTCCTGACTTTGTGGCATCAGCTTTTTTTGCACTGTTTCAAGGATCTGCAGATAGAGCTTTTCTTGGATGGGGCTCATCTTGCACCAGGATACCTGCTCCTGTTTGTCCGGGAGTTCCAGCAGCACTTCTTTTTTGACTCTGCGCAGCAGAAATGGGCTGGTGGCGCGATGCAGGGCTAGGCGAGTTTGTCGGTCGTCCTCCGGGAGCACATAGCGGTCTTTGAATTTTTTGAGGCTGCCCAGATATCCCGGCATGAGAAAGTCCATGATGCTCCAGAGCTCTGTGAGCTTGTTTTCGATCGGGGTGCCGGATAGTGCCAATCTATGTTGAGAGTTTAGCTTTTTGATTGCGGAGGTGCGTTGTGCCGAGACGTTTTTGATGTTTTGGGCTTCATCGAGCACAATCCACTCAAATTTCATCTTTTTGAGCAAGTCAAAATCGCTGAGCACCATGGAGTAGCCAATCAGGAACAATCTGATATTGGGGCTGGATAGCAATTGTGCGCGTAGAGCCTTGGGTCCTTCCACGATGGCGTATGGGATATTGGTGTGAAATTTCTCGATCTCAGCTGCCCAATTGTAGGTCAGAGTCTTTGGGCAGATCACCATGCTCACGCTGTTTTCGGGGGCAGTGTGGATGATGCTGAGAGCTTGGATGGTCTTGCCGAGTCCCATCTCATCGGCAAGGATCCCGTTGAGACGATAGTGCATCAGCATCCTCAGCCAGGCAACTCCCGCCTTTTGATATCCGCGCAAAACCGTCTGCAGGTAGTATGGCAGATCAGGTGATTTCTTTAGTTGTCTGGCTCTAAGATCTCTAAAAAGCTGTTCGAGAAAATCGTCTCCGATCATTCTGAATGCCGGGTTTTCTTCCCGAAGTCTTTGATAATATGGCAGATTGAGGATTCTGGCTCGATACACCTCATCGCCATCGTTTTCACTCTTTGAGACCAAGGCTTCCATTTCATGGAAGATTTCGGGATTGCTGATGAAATATAGCCTGCCATCGATGGTGTGCAGAAACTCATCTGAAGAGCGGAAATAGCGCTTTAGCTCATCGTGGCTAAATGTAATATCCGCATGCTTGTAGGTCAATTCGTAGCTAAACCAATCGATGTCATCACTGCGTTCTGCTTGAAACTCCACTTCGAGCTTGATCTTATTTACAAAACTCGTGCTGAGTTCTTCATCAATGACCACATCCCAATCCTTGTCGCTAAGGCGGAAGATGGCTTTTTGGAGTTCGTTGTATCGATCTGCGGGATAAACCAAACGGGCATTCTGCTCAAACTCATTTATCTGAGAATCGGGCAGATCCCTAAGCAGGCTTTGTACTTTGTCCGTGAGCTCATAGGTCAGATAATACCAATGTTTATCTTCCGGATCGGCTCCTTTGGGACTGGTATAGACGAGCGGTTTTCCAAATTTTAGAACTGAGATGGGTATCTCATGATCGGGATCGAAGAGTAAGCTGCCCTCAAGAGCGATATGATCCCCATAAGAGCGGATATAGATGCGCGATATGGGCGCGGAATCGATGATGCTCGGAAGCGGGATGGCAGAATCAAAATCCAGATATATACCATTCTTCGCCAAGATCTTGTGGACGATGCAGCGGTAGTAAACCAGGTCTTTTTCAGATAGGATCATCTGCCCTGAGAAGATGGCATCCGTGACTTCATCTTTGAAAGGCAGCCAGACCTTGTGTGCCTTGTTGCGAAAGAAGAGCCAAGTGGGATTTCCGGCATACCACACCGAAAGTTCATCCACGAGCACGGGCGAGAGGCTATATGCATCTTTGGCGGACTCCTCGATGCGCAAAGCGAGGGGATATGGCTTGGGCGCGAAGATCAGATCTTCGCCGGTTTCCTTGATGATCAGCTTTCCGGTCATTATCTCCAATTGGGATAGCAGGATCGGGACTTTGCTCTTGTATATAGACCAGAACTTGCCCTTAACACTGTATGCTGCGCGATTCTCATCCAACCAAAGAAAGAGCTTGAGATCATAGTCGCTCAGCGCTGAGTAGTTCTGCGCGAGGGCATCTCTAGACGTGGATGGCTTTTTGAGCAGTTTCAGCAGCCCCGGCATATCGATCTCGCCATAGGAGCTGTGGTAGATCCGCACCTTGTCTGTATCGGGGCTGTAGATGCCGGATATCTCGAGCTGACTCCTTTGGAAAAGATCCAGCCAGCGGAGATTGCCACGCATGCTGTCGCCATCACAGGTCTGGATGAGTTCATCGTTTAGGATCTCATCAGAGAGATGGTGGTATGTGTAGTGCAGAAGCGACAGATAGTGGCGGCAGCCTTCATCCTCGCCACATTCTGCACAGTGGAAGTGGTCGATTGTCTGTGAGACAGGATCATAAAGCACCTCCACCCACTTGCTAAAATACTCCCTTTTTCCTTTGCTTGGGAAGAATCTAAAGAGGATCTTGCCGGCTTCATCAACGGTGTGCCAATACCACAGATCCCCTTCACTCAGCGGAATGACTGCATGATTGAAGTACCAGCTGTTTGAGCGATCGTGATAGTCCTTACTGAAAAGCCGTGCCATATTTCGTCCTTAATTATAAATCTTGTATTAGAGAGGAGAAGGCAGGATTTTTGTCAATAGATTTATCGCTTTATTTGTTTATGGCAGCAAGTGATCCGTTTGCAAATCTGCCGCGATGAGCTCTGAGAGCAGCTGCGCGCCATGATGATTGAGGTGATCATAATCAAAAAACATCTCATTCGGCAAAGACATGCTGCTATGATCCAAAAACCTGAAATGCTCATGCCTGTCTTTGATGATCTCATAATATGGGCGAGAGATCTGCGGCGGAACACTCAGTGTGTATTCCGGATGAAGCGGAGTATTTACGACCCAAAGGCGAATGTCGTGCGCTTGGCAATGACTGATGATCTTATCAAAAAAGTAAACGCGCAGCGCTGAGATCTCGCGAAGACCATTTCCATCGTAATAGTGCCTTGAGACAGCTTTGTGCAAGGAGCGTATATCCCCGATGGCTGTGCCCCGGCGTCTGTCATATGCCCCGATGAAACTCGGGGATCCGTATAGCAGAGCCACATCATTTAAGATGCCGATGGGCAGATAAGCGGGCATGAGTATATCTTTCAGATAATGATAGCGGATCGAGGCATCCATTTCTCTGAAAGCGGATTTTGCCTGATAAAACTCTTTGTCCAAAAGCGGATGATAGCGCCTTTGCATCTCCCACTCTGTGTCATTAGGCGCTAGGAAATTGAAATAGCTGCAGGAGAGGATCAGTTCCTTCGGCGCGTGTGCCCGTGTGGCATGCACTAGCTTGTAATAGCTATATTCCAGCTCTTCTCCCACTTGTGCCCAATTTGCCGAATCCGGGATATAGTCCGGATCGATTCCCGCAACAGCATGTGAATCTCCCAAGATCAACACCTTGATGTTTTCATCAGATCTCAGATGAGTGGACAGCTTGGCCGTCTTTGCTTTTCTTATCTCCCGAGCCACAAAGCCCAAGGCTATCAGAAGCACAAGAATCAGGACTAATTTACTAAAAACCCGCATAGATAAAGTCCGAGTGCACAGCAGAATATAGGATCATGGTCAAGATCAATGTGTAGATAGTATATTCAAGTCGCCAACTGAGCTTAGCCAATAAAACAGAGCTCTTTTGAAGAGTGTCCTGCAGAAATATAAGCAGAATGAAGATCACCGGGATCAGGGTCAGCGCCTGAGGATCACCAAAGATTCGCAGAGCCAGAGCCAAGCCAAAGGCGCGAAAACTGAGCCAGCCAAAGAACACAAAGAAAAGCGTCGTCGGCATCCCGATCCATTTCAGCAGTGAGTTTAACCGTTTTTTGGATCCGGCTGCGGCTTTGCGCTTGAGCTGAAGATATATCTGCAGCGCTGATAGCCCCAAGCCATGCCATATTCCCCATACAAGATATCGGCTGTCTGCCCCATGCCACAATCCACAGAGCGCCATTGCAATTACCGGAACCCAGAAGATGTTCCATACTTTGCGCTTGCTCAGGCGTGACAGAGGGAAAAAGAGATAGTCCCGTATCCAATCGGAAAGTGAGATATGCCATCTGCGCCAAAACTGACTGATATTGCCCGCCAGATATGGGCGATCGAAGTTTTCCATGATGCGTATCCCAAATAGTCTTGATGCCCCGATGGCGATATCGCTGTAGCCGGCAAAATCATAGTAGATCACAAAGGCATAGGCAAAAAGAGCGGCTAGAGCCTGCCAAGCTGAGTATGCCTCAGGGCTTTTCCATATTGGTGCCAGAAAGTATGCCAGCCAATCTGCAATCACGAGCTTCTTAAAAAGCCCGATGGCGATGCGCCTTGAGCCCTCATGCCAATCCTGCCGGATTGGCTTAGCAGCGGTTTCAAGCTGGGGCGCAAAGCGTTCATAGCGCTCAATAGGCCCAGCCAAATAGATGGTGAAGAAGCTGCTGTACAAGAGAAAATCATCAAATCTGCCGGGTGAGATCATCCCCCATTTGATATCGGTCAGATAGCTGATGTGTTTGAACGTGATATAGCTGATGCCCAGTGGCAAGAAAAGCCGATGCAGACTGAAGTTTGGCAGATTCTCCAAAAAAAGATAGAAGGCATCTGAGATCCCGCTGAGCATGCCCAGATATTTGAAAAAGACGAGCAATAAGAGGATTCCGAGCACCGCTGCTGTGTGCCATCCCGGCTTGTCTCGATGCCGATGGATGATGCCGCCAAAGATAAATGTATAGCCTGAAAGTCCGATGACAACCAGTGCGGACATGGGATCCAAAAGCCAGATAAAAAGCAGGCTTAAGGCGCTCAGGACTGACAATCTGAGGCGATTGTGCGGGATAGCCCAATACAGCGCCAAGCCGGCTATCAGGATCCCAAAATACTCAAGTGCTATCATCGTGGATTGGGGGCAATCGGTCTAGAATTGCTTGATGATATCCACCATTTGTCTGATGCTGTCAAAGGACTCCGCCGTGATCCGGGGTGCCGGGATCTTCTTGCCAAATTCCTCTTCGATATAGCTCTGTAACGAAACTAAGGAAAATGAATCTATCAGCCCACCTGAAATGAGCTTCGTATCGATATCGATTTCTTGATCCGGGTCATCCAGAAATTCTTCGCGGATAAAATCCAGCAGTTTGTCTTCCATGTCTTTCTCCATTGTTAATTAGTATTGCTCGCCATCAGCTCTGCTTTGCTCTTGCCCAAGAGATCCATTTCTTTGCCGATCTTGATGAATTTTAAAAGAGCAAAATCGAGCTGTTCTTTGCTATGGGCAGAGGAAAGCTGAGTGCGGATGCGGGCTTGGTTTTTGGGCACCACCGGAAATGAAAAAGCCACCGCATGGATGCCTTCCTCAAAAAGGCGGGAAGCAAAGTTCTGCGCCAAAGCAGCGTCATAGAGCATTATCGGCACGATCGGTGAATCTCCGGGCACTACGATGAATCCAGCAGCTTCCAAGTGTTCTCGCCACCACTGAGTGTTTTGCATAAGATTGTGCCTGAGATCACTTTCCTGCTCGATCAGATCCAGAGCTTTGAGAGTGGCAAGCGTCATCATCGGAGCCAAGCTATTTGAGAAAAGATAAGGTCTGCCACGTTGTCTGAGCAGCTCCACCAAGTCTTTTCTGCCGGCTACGCAACCGCCGGAAGCTCCGCCCAGAGCCTTGCCAAAGGTGGTCGTGATCAGATCAATCTTGCCCAGCACGCCGCATAGTTCATGAGATCCACGACCGTTTTCGCCCAAAAAACCGGTAGCATGAGAATCATCTAAGAAGATCATGGCGTCATGCTTCTGAGCCAGATCAACGATATCCTGCAGCTTGGCGATGTCTCCGTCCATCGAGAAGACGCCGTCTGTGATGATGATCTTGCCTTCTCGATCATTATATCTATGCAGCTTCTTCTTTAGATGAAGCATATCCGAGTGCTTGTAGGTGTCATGATCTGCCCGAGACAAGCTCATGCCATCAATGATGGAGGCGTGCACCAAGCGGTCTGAGATCATGATGTCGCCTTCAGCCATGAGAGTCTCAAAGACCGCGGCATTGGCGTCGAAACAGGAGCCAAAGAGGATGCAGTCCTCCGTGCCCAAAAAGGTGCTCAGACGGCGCTCCAGCTCTTTGTGAGCATCTTGGGTTCCGCAGATAAAGCGCACGGAAGCCATGCCATATCCACGGCTATCAAGAGCATCGTGTGCAGCTTTGATGATCTGAGGGTGGGATGCCAGACCAAGATAGTTGTTTGAACACATATTGATCTTGCTCGCAGAGGCAGAGCCATCACTGCTTTTTATCAGGATCTCAGCGGATTGCAGTCCGGTGATCTCTGCTTCCGTCTTGCAAAGTCCCTGCGCGCGGATATCGCTGAGGATATCCCTGTATCTCTTTTTTAGAGCATGTGAATATGCCATTGACTCTCCCTAATTACTGATCTTCAAGCAATGCTGCGGATATCTCGCCGACGAACTTAGAGCTTGCTGATCTTGCGATAGATGATTGACTTGCCTGCTTGCATGCGCAGAAGATAGATGCCGGAAGCTAGCGTTTGCCCGGAATCGTTTTTGCCATCCCAGACAAAGCTGTGGCGTCCTTTTGGCATCTGTGAAGCGGCAAGACTGCGTAGTTTCTGACCTTTGACGTTGAATACTTCAAGGCTCAGCACCGAGGATCGTTTGATCTCACATTCAATATTTATCTGACTATCAAAAGGATTGGGGCTTGTCCACAAGGAGATCTCAGCAAGTTCGGGGCTGAGCTCTTCATCAATGGAACTGCCTGTATCCACTTGCCAGACAGCTTCAAAGGAAATGCTGTCTGAAGAGACGATATTGCAACGAACAGTGTGTAGCCCTCCCCCCGAGAAGGAAGTCTCCAGCATGAAGCTCGTCTCCGCCTGGAGAACATCATCGACATACCAGTCAAAGCTCAATTGAGCTTCTTGTGTGTAAGCCTCCGCCACAAAGATCTGATATTGATCGGGCATAAGCTCCAGAACTTCATCCAGCGAGGGATAGAACTCTCCGATCTGCAGATCCAAGATCCTCAGGGAATATATGTCTACGGGAGTCAGCGGACGATCGTTTGCATCCGTGGGTGTAGCTCCGATTGCCAAGACATTTTCCAAGCCTTCTATGATGTCACCAAAGATGGCATAGCCGCCATCAAGGTGCAAAGCCGGGGCGACAGTGATGTAGTATTGGCTTCCTGCACTATTTGGAGCGTTTGTTCTCGCCATAGCAAGCACTCCGGCATGATCATGGGACAGATCGGGATGAAACTCGTCCTGGATGGTGTATCCGGGGCCTCCATATCCGGTGCCATATGGGCATCCGTCTTGGATCATGAAGCCGTCAATCACGCGATGAAAGATCAAGCCGTCATAGTAGCCGGAATCCGCAAGATCTCGAAAGTTCAATGCCGTGATCGGCACCAATTCATCATACAACTCCGCCGTGAAAGTCCCCATGGAAGTGTGCCAGCGAGCAAAAAGACGTGCAGAACCTATGCTCGGAATGCACAGGCACATGATTATAAGAGGAATAAGTAGCTTCGTCTTCATCATTATCTCTCCTTAGATTCTGTGGGATTTTCTGTGTCAAAATCATCCGCGATGGCTTCCCTATCGGGAAAGCGCTCGGCAAGAGCTTCCAAAGAGCGCTTGCTCAGCATCTGCCGCTTTAGCTTCTTATCCCGAGGGCAGTCATTGAGCGCCGGCAGCAGTCCAAAATTCGCATTGGCAGGTGTGAAGCGCTGCTTGCCCGGATCTTGAATTAGCCGTCGCCAGAGTTGTCCCAGGATGCTCTCTTCGGGTAGTGAGCTATAGCCATTTGCGATAATCCCCGCGATCAGCATGCCACTGGCGATGCATTCCACATAGCCTTCCACACCGCTCAATTGACCCGCAACCCACAGATCATCGCGCACTTTGAGGCTGAGATCGGGGTTTAGAATCACGGGAGAATTCAGATAGGCATTGCGATGGATGGAGCCCAGACGTAGGAAGACGGCATTCTCCAAGCCCGGGATTTGTCTGAATATGCGCTTCTGCTCAGGATAGCGCAACATCGTCTGACAGCCCACCAGATTGTATGCCGTCAAATCGCTGTTTTCCGCGCGCAGCTGCAGGACAGCAAAGGCTTTCTTACCCGTCGTGGGAAGCTCCAGCCCCATCGGACGCATCACGCCATGGCGCAGGGTGTCCTTCCCGCGACGTGCCAGCTCCTCGATCGGCATGCAGTTTTCATAGAAATTGAACTTATCGCCTTTGAAGAACTCGTTCTCAAACTCATGGGATTCATGTTTCTCGCCCTGAAGAAGCGCTTCCACGAAGGCGTAGTACTGATCTCTTTCGAAGGCGCAGTTTAGATAATCCGCGTCCCCTTTGTCATATCGTGCTTTGGCGTAGACCAGATCACGATCGATGGAATCCGCATCCACGATGGGAGCGATGGCATCAAAGAAGAAGAGGTGCTCCTCGCCCAGAAGCTCTTTGAGATGGCGCATCATGGGCTCAGAACATAGCGGGCCTGTCGCCAAGATCACCTTCCCTGAAGGGATCTGAGAGACTTCCTCTCGTATCACCCGAATCCGGGGATGAGCTTCGATCAGCTCCGTCACTTTGCGAGCAAAAAGCTGCCGATCTACAGCCAGGGCATGTCCTGCTGGGACTCTGCATTCATGCGCGACGTCCAAAAGCTTGGCGCCGAGGAACTTCATCTCTTTTTTAAGCAAGCCGGCACCGGTGTCTAACCGAGTGGATTTTAGGCTGTTGCTGCAGACCAATTCTGCCAGATCGCCGCTGTTGTGTGCCTCGGTCTGTTTCTTGGGGCGCATCTCCCAAAGTTCGACCTCAAAGCCCCTGTCAGAAAGTTGCAGGGCTGCCTCACATCCGGCAAGACCTCCGCCAATAATGGTTATCTTTTCTTTCACAATTCCCGCTTGATCATGGTGATATAGCCATCCAAATCTGCAAAACCCATGCTGGCATATAGGTGCCGGGCAGCAGGATTGTCGCGATGTACTTCCAGCTTTGCTTGATAGCCGGTTTCTTTGGCGATCAAAAGCGCATCTCGCAAAAGCGCGCGCCCGATCCCCCGGTTTTCCTGCTCCCGCCGCACTGCCATATGATGGATATAGAGCCGACGATAATCGTGATTTACCCACAAAGCACCGAGGATTTGCCCATCTTCTTCTGCCGCGATGATGAGACCTGTGTGCTCCAAGGAATGCGAGATCGCCTCAAAGCTATCTGCGCGCTGAGGATTGGTGATTCCCCTTTGGGACCACAGCTCTATGAGCCCGGCATAGAGCCTCTCATCGAGCTTTTTGTATCTGATGATCTGCATTTTAGTAGGATATCCTTTTAAACAAGTCTGGTGGACGCATGAACCGAAAGACGGAATTGAACTCCACCTGATATATGATCGAATAGTCATCATCTATCATCATCATATGCCGAGAATTATCAAAGCGAGCAAAGCTGAGCTTCTGCACATTATCGTCCATGTCCGTGATCCACACTGTAGCCATCGGCTCGCTAAAGGCTTCCATGCTCTCTTCATCATCTCCGGGCATGAAGATGTAGCTGCGGAAGTTTTGCAAAATGCTAATAATCTTGACCAAGGCGTGATTGCCAAAATCCACCATAAATTCGTTGTTCGCATCGCGGTAATACCACTGCGTTCCCAGCCTGTATAACGTGTATTTGTTTGAAGGATAATCGACCTTGATCTCCTTGATCTCTTCTTCCCAATAGTGCACAATGAGCGGAGATCGCCAGTTTATGATGCTCGGATGAAAGTTCTGCACCACCTTGCTGCGGATCTGATAGACATTGTCATCATCGGCAAAGCGGAAGTAATCCCAAGCGTTTCCGATGTTGCTAAAGAGCACATGCCGTTCTTGGCGAGCGCTTTGGACTTTCACGTGCAAGGCCTCGGAATCCTCCAATCTGTATCTTCGGATGGCGTCCTCACCTGAGCTCATGGGCGTGATGGCATAATCCGCGCTCAACACCTCATCAAAGAAGCGAGAGATTCTCAAGCTGTCTGCTTCCCAGGTAACGGGATCTTCAAAGAACCACGTATCTCCTTTCAGAAGGAGATCAATGCTGCCTTCATCGTCCCAGATGCGGATCTTCTCGGCGCTGTTTGCCAGATTTCCAAAGATCTTTCGGCTACGCTCTTGTGGGTTATTGAGCCTCAAGATGATATAAGCTATCAGCAATACTGCCAAAAAAGCCAGCAGGATGAGTCTAGATCTTTTCATTATACTGCCTCAATTTTAGTTTTCTGCGAAATGCCATCAAGAGCCCGATCATCACGAGGATAAAGGATGGAAGTCCGATGGATATCACCTTCACGATGTTCTTGATATTGGTTTCGATCTTCCCCAGATCTCCCCAATCTATGCCGATCTCACGCATAAAGCGCGTCACACTCAACGGGGATGAGCTAAGGTGGCGAGAGCGAATGTGGATCATGCTATCTCGCTCTGTAAGATAATCTAGGGCATTTAGGATAATGTTAACGCGGTCGTTATAGATCTCTCTATCGGTGTTTATCACCAGTTCTTTATCGCCAAAAAGCACCATCTGAATCTGCGGTGAACTTGAGACGAAATCCGGATCATCATCTGCCAAATCGCTATCAGCAAAATAGCTATTAAATGCGCCTTTCAAAAGAGCCCCGGTCGTGATAGACCCCGCGCTAAAATCTTCAAGCGTAGGGCTATAGATCAGATCTTGTGAGATCTCAAACTCCGGTGCGCGCATCCAGCCGGAATACGGTGAAGTCTGCAAGATAGGCTCAAAGCTCACGCCCTCTCTTCTGGCGAAGCTGATGCCGCTGGCAAGATACATGATGATATTGTCGATATTCTGCGTGATCATATGATCACTGCCTCGCTGCACGGGATACATAGGATAGTTCACCATGTTGCCCAGTCCCACTTGCTGCTTATCGTTGTACATATCCAAGACCACATCATCAGAGAGCCTAAAGCCATAATGCTCGATCATATCGATGACATTTGTATCCAGCGGGAAAAGATAGCGCCCATCCGTGTCCACTTTGTCCTGCAAAAACACCACTTTGCCACCCTGCATGATGTATTGATCCAGATGGTAAAGCTGTTCCTGCCGGATGTTCCGCGCGGTCCCTGTAAACAATAGGGCATCCATCCCGGATAGCGGGCGCATAAGATCGGTGTCTCTGACATCGAAGTTTGAGTAAAGAGCACGTTCAAAGTATTCTGTGTTAAACTCGTAATATGTAGTGTCTCGAAATACCGCCACCTTCGGAAGCGTATGCGCTGCCAGGCTTTGGATGCGCATGGTGAGCTGATACTCCAGCTGAGGCTCGATTCTCGGCAAAAGATCCATGACCTCGACCCTGCCCTGATACTCAAAGATCAAGCCAAAGATCACTTCTGTAGTCGTAATCTGATCATTTTCATAGATCTGAAAGCGAACCCTGCTCAGCCCGCTATTCTGCGCCAATGAATAGAGCTCTTCCCTACTGGATGGTCTGACAAACTCATAGCGAAATTTTCCCCGAGAAGCGCTTTGATACTCGTTCAAAAGATCCCGTGTATAGCGATCCAGGGAGTTAAGCGTCGCCGGGAGCTCTTGTGACGACAATAGCTTGACCACCATCACATCTTCCAAAGACCGCACAGCGTCTTTGCTGACAGGGCTGAGACTGTATGCCTTCTGACGGGACAGATCCCATCTCAAGCTCAAAAAACCCACCACCATCAGAAGAACCACGACGATGCCGATCTTGATAAACAGGCTTCCGGTAATGCTAAATGTCTTTTTCATCCTAGCGCTCCTGCATCATGTTTTTGCTCTGTAGGTTAAACTCTGCCAAAAAGGCGAAGATCATGCATACTGCCACAAAAAACATCATATCCCGAAGATCCAAGACACCCCTCATGAAGCCTGAGAGATGATATTCAAAACTAAAGAACTGGATATATCTCACCACCGATAGCGGCATGACCACCAATACAAAACGGATGGCATAAAAGAAGCCAGAGATCGCCAGAGCTATGACAAATGCCAAGATCTGATTTGATGGAAGCGAACTGGCAAAGACCCCGATCGAGATATATGCCAAAGACGCCAAAAGCAATCCCAAAATGCCGGTGATAATGGCTCCATAATCCACATTCTGCCCCAGCACCATGATGATCGCCAGATAAAGCACGCTAAATGACATCAAAGTCAAGATCTGCAAAAAGGCAGCTATGATCTTGCCCCACACCACCTGAGCCAAGCGGATCGGCAGGGTGGAGATGAGCTCAATCGTACCGCTGCTGCGCTCCTTGGCGATGCTGCCCATTGTGATGGCTGGGATAAAGAAGACATAGAGCATGTGGATCGCCCCAAAGAGATTCCTCATCTCTGCTAGGTTTATCTTAAAGACCGTGGTGGCAAAAGTCGCCCCACTTATCACCAAAAATAGCACATACACGATATAGGAAGTCACCGAGCGCATCGCGAGTTGATATTCTTTTTTTGCAATCGTCCAGGTCGCGTTCATTGGGATTCCCCCTTTTTGTCTGTGTCTTGCCGGCTTGTTTGTCCGAGAATAGCCTCCTCAGTCTCTCCCGCGTCGGAGGGAGGAACCTCATGGGAGGCCTCCAAGGGCAGTTCCGGCTTGGGATCTTTAAAAGAAGCGCCATCGTCGGCTTGTCCACCGGATTTGGTGAGATTGTGGAAGATCTCTTCCAGGCTCTTGCTGTGGGCATAGAGACTCACGATGAGCCAGCCCTTGGCGGTGACCCGTCTGGCGATCTCATGCTTGAGATCCTTTTCAGCGGGAATGCTAAGGCGGATCTTATAGTGATTTCCCTCTTGGATATTCTCCTCGATCCTCAGCCCCGGAACATCATCAAAGATCCCCTGCAGATCCACGTTCTCGCCTTCAAGCTCCAGATTCAAGCTCTGATAGTCCGCTAGATATCTTCCCAGATTCGCGATCTCATCATCCACGATGATCTTGCCACTATTGATGATCAAGACCCGATCACATAGAGCCTGAACTTCTTGCATGATATGCGATGAGAGGAGGACGGTCTTTTCTTTGCCCAATCTACGAATGAGCTCGCGGATCTCAAGGATCTGATTTGGATCCAGACCACTGGTGGGTTCGTCCAAGATCAATACTTCAGGATCATGCAAGATCGCCATAGCCAAGCCCACTCTCTGCCGATAACCCTTGGAAAGAGTCGCCACTTTCTGAGTAAGCACTGCCTTGAGGCCGCAGCTTTCGACGACAAACTCCAGCCTTTCCTTATATTTCGCTTTTCCCATCTTGCGCAGATCCCCGATGTATCTGAGGATCTCAAGCGTAATCATCTCGTCATATAGCGGATTATGCTCAGGAAGATAGCCGATCTTCGTGCTGGTGAGGATAGGATCCGAAAAGATGCTTTCCCCATCCATCTTTATGCTCCCGGCACTAGGCTGCAAATAACCCACCATCATCCGCATGGTCGTCGTTTTACCCGCCCCATTGGGACCAAGAAACCCGGTAATGCTGCCACTGTCGACCGTGAAGCTAATCTCATCCACAGCTTTGATCGCACCAAAGTGGCGGCTTAGCTTTTCTATCTGTATCATATACTAGTTTTTGCTCCTGTTATCGCATCATAAACTGCATATTCATATTCAGCTCAGGCTCTTTAAGAGAGATCTTCTCACCTTCTTC
Source organism: uncultured bacterium (assembly GCA_937960795.1). GTDB lineage: Bacteria > Cloacimonadota > Cloacimonadia > Cloacimonadales > Cloacimonadaceae > UBA5456. The sequence goes on from CALGPA010000027.1 coordinate 31,493, forward strand.
AAGGCCTGAGATTACTTCTACTTTGTGAAAATCATTGGCTCCCAATCTCACCACCCGCGCCTGCGGACTAGTGTTCGTTTGTGGAGCTTCTTCTTCCCCTTCCGGTTTTGGAGGGATCACATACACAATATCTTGGTTGTTTTCATCTGCAAAAACCGCTCCAATTGGGATAACAATCACATCTTCACGTGAATCTCCTTGGATGCTCATAGCGGCTGTCATGCCGGGCTTTACCAAATCCCCGGTTGCATTGATGCTGATCTCCACGGGGAAGACCTTGGCATTGTTGACAGTAACCGCCTTGGGTGCGATTTTGACTATCTCACCTTCAAAATTCTCGTAGGGCAGAGCGTCGAGCTTGATGTTGGCCTTTTGTCCCACTTCAAATTTCGCGATATCTACTTCATTGATGTTTGAGAGCACCACCATGTTTGAAAGATCAGCGATCTGCATGACCACCGTGCCCTCACCAAAAGCGTTTATGCTGGAAGTCACCATCTCGCCTTCATTGACTTTGCGCTCGATCACCGTTCCACTGCTGGTGGCATACATATGGATCACTGTGCCGGGAACGTCCAGATCCCGGATCATCTCATATTGACTGCTGGCTTGGTCATATTGGATCTGTGCCACCCGCAAAGCATCGCGCGCGCTATCAAAATCAGCTTGAGATATATAAGCATTCTCCAAAAGCACGGTCTTGTCTTCAAAATCTTTTGTCGCCTGCTGAAGAGTGAGCTCGGCTCTTTGCAGAGTAGCTTTGGTGTTAAATAGTGTATTTGCCTGATTGTAATCCGGCTCGATATCAGCAATGATATCTCCCATCTTCACATGATCATTTTCATCTTTATAAAATCTTACCACTTTCCCGGAAACACGGGATTTCTGAGCAACCGTGCTGGCGGGTTGTAGCTCTCCGGTGATCTCTATCTTGGAATCGATATCCCCTCTTGCAACCGTGTGTTCATTGGCGTATCCGTCGATCTGACCAAGCTGACTGCCGGCTCCTTTGCGACATCTGTTAAAACCGATTACGATCAATATCACCACGATAATGATGGCGATTAACTTCCATTTTTTGCGCATAATACCTCGCTCATTAAAACAAATATGGTCCTATGTTCAAAGCAAAGCATGAGGACTCTTGTGTCAACAAAAAAGCCTTGAAACCGGCCATCACTTATCGGCAGCTATGCTTTCTTTTAACCACAGTTGATTCCCATAGATCAGCCATGTGCCGCCAATGCGCTTCAGATAGGAAAAGTATCCAGTGTCCTCAGGCTCAGTGTAGGTCACGGTCTCGATCTCGGATTGATAGACATCGCGCGAGTGAACCACCGCATAATCTCCCTTGAGATCTATCCATATCACTTCAATATCCACAAGTGAGAATCTCCCCATCCGGTCAAGAATCTCTTCATTGAGATGCCTAGTGATATCTCCCTTGTGCAGATAATCTCGATGCACCCGATCCATGATGCCAAAGACATTGCCGAGATTGAAGTCCATCTCAATGTCGTAAAAGAGATCCGTGATCTCCTTCCGATTCAAGCTGTCTGCATCATCAAAATCGCAGCTTAAGAGCAGCATACTCATGGCGCAGATCAGGATGATGAGGATCTTGGTCATTTTTGGATCTCAAATACCGCCAAGCTCTCAATGTGCCATGTGTTTGGAAACATATCAAAGCAGTGCAAACTCTTGAGCTTGTATTTGTCGCCTGTCAGAAGAATCTTCATGTCACGCGCCAAGCTCATCGGAGAACAGCTAAGATACAATATCTTATTGATCTCAGCCTTGCGGATCGCCCACAGACTGCTCTGAGGCACTCCGCTGCGCGGAGGATCCAAGACTATCGCGTCCGCGGCAAATTCCTCGCTGATCTGAGTGATCATCTGCTCAAATTTCCCGGCGATAAAGCGGGTGTTTTCGAATCCATTGTCTGCCGCATTCTGTTTCGCATCATCGATCGCCGCCCCCAACTCCTCTATACCGAGCAGGGCTTCCAAGGATGAAGCCAAGCTAAGGCCAATGGCACCGATCCCACAATAGGCATCGATCAATCTTTTTGATCCCTTTAGCTCTGCTCTCATCAGATTGAGAATCTCTTCCATGGTGTCGGGATTCACCTGCCAAAAACTGCGATAGTGGATCCTAAAGGAAATCTCGGAAAGCGTGTCCTTGAGATAATCCCTTCCCCAGAGCAGCTTCTCTTCGGGGCCTAGGATCACGTTTCCTCGCTCTCGATTGATGTTTTGCACGATCCCCACGATCTGCGGGAAAGCTTCGATCAAACCCTGGGTGATGGTCTTGGAAAAAGGTAAGCGCCCATTGCGACAGACCAAGATCAAAAGGATCTCACTTTGATCCCGATTGCAGCGCAGGCCGATGTGTCTGAGGCAACCCTTGTGACTCTCTTCGTTGTAGATCTCCACTTTGGCTTTCCTGCAGAGCTGCATCAGAGTCCGGGCTATCTCATCAAATATGGGGGGATGATTCAGGCAGGTCTCATGCTCCACGATCTGATGTGAGTAGCGCGCAAACATGCCATAGCTATAGCCTTCTCCCACGGGCATATAGACCTTGTTTCGATAGTGATTCTCTTGGGGGGAGGGAATCACCGGGTCCACTTCGATCGATTGCTCACGAAAAAGCTCCTGAACAAGGTTGTGTTTGTATTTCAACTGCGTCGGATAATCCAACATCAACCAATCACAGGCTCCGCATGGCTCTTTACCTTCAAAGGCTTCGCATTTGACAGGAATCACTCCCTCGCCGCGCTGATGAAACTTCACAGCTTTGGCAAATGCATGGTCCTTCTTCTCTAGAGTGATCTCAAAATCTATCTCATCACCGATGGCTGTATTGGGCACGAAGATGGCTTTATCTTGCCAAAAGCCCAGGCCCATCCCGCCCATGGCGATCTTTTCTATCCGCAGTCTTTCTGTATTCATCAAAGATTCCTTAGCCGCTCGATGCGGTCTGAAATATGTGGGTGTGTAGCAAAGAGCGAAGCTTTGCTCTTGCTATTTATCTTCGCCAAGGCAAAACTGTCTTGTTTTTTGGGCATTTGATAGAACTCTTCGATCTTCTGAAGCGCTGAGATCATACTTCCTGCTCCGGTGAGCTCAGCAGCACCTCTATCCGCACGGTATTCACGATATCGAGAATAGTAGGACACAGGGATCATCGCCAAAAGCATCAATCCATTCTGTAGAAGCATCACCACAAAGTAATATCCAAAGAAGCCCAAGCCGCCGCGGCCACGATTATCGCGTAGGGCAATATCGACTCCCAAAGCTACTATGCGCGCCAGAAACATCACGAAAGTATTGACCAATCCCATCACTAGGGTCATGGACACCATGTCTCCCTGGCTGATATGAGTCATCTCATGGCCTGCTACAGCAGCGATCTCATCCTCAGAAAGGCGATTCATGAGACCCTGTGAAAAGGCTATCATGGATTTATCCTTTGAAGCACCGGTCGCAAAAGCATTGACGTCGGCAGAGGGGTAGATTCCCACTTCCGGCATCTTGATCGATGAATGCCGTGCCATCGCTTCGATCGTCTCATACAAAAAGCGAGCCTTGGGATCCATGTCTCCGGGGCCAATGACGCGCACTTTGTATGATGCCTTGGCGATAGTCCTGCTGAGCGCCAAAGAGATAAACGAACCCAAAAAGCCAAACACAGCACATAAGATCAATATTGAAATCACAGTACTTTGCGGCATGGGAACAAAGGCGAGTATCACGGATAGCATCATCACTACCAGAAAATTGATCGTCAGGTAGAATCCAATGCGTTTCAATCCTTGCATTTGTAACCTCCAAATACATATATGGTTGCAATCTCTCACATGGCGGCTTTCATGGCAAGAGAAATCTGCATACCATGGTTTATACAAGATATTACTGCCTTCACTGCACAAAAGCAGCTAAGGCATGACTCTTTCTATTTGGGCTCAAGCCGGCAAAAGATTATCATGTCCCTGTGAGGAGAACTACGATGAAAATCTTGCGCTATGACGCCCTGCGAGACGCCGATAGACTGATCTCGCTCTTAAAACACGAAGGGGATAACTGGAGCTGCTATCACTCAGACACAGCGGCACCAAGATATCTCAATGCCCTCAAGCAATCCATCAGCTATGTGACATATGAAGATGACTGCCTGTGCGGATATGTCCGAGCTTTGGATGATTGTGGCTTGTACATCTATATATGTGATCTTCTGGTGATGAAAGAACATCGCGGGAATGCCATCGGTAAAAGCTTGATGGAGCATCTTAGGGCGATCTTTCCCAATCAAAATGTATATGTGATGTCCGGCGTGGATGGCTATTATCATAAGCTAGGCTACCACAAAGAAGGCAGCATTTTTGAGCTTCCATAAGAATCTTCCATCGAGCAAATCTATAGCAGAATTGATAGCCGTAAATGCTTGCAATTTATGGGCTGCTCATGCCTTGCTCACCGGTCGCTCACCGGTCGAGCGTGCAAGCGGTGAGAAAACAATGACTTAGGCGATTCGCGGCTGTTATTCCCAGCCCAAACCGGAATCCATCGCTAAGTGCCTCGAAAACACTGAAAACCAATACTACAACATCAAAGGAGTTACAAAATGAAGAATAGACCCGCAAACGATACCGATCCCATGTACCTCGATGCCTTTATCTATATTAAAAACCACCCCAAGCCCCTCAGAGATGACGAGTATATGACCATGTGCATGAATATGTCAACAGAGGATGAGTTGCCCTTCTCAGAAGGCTCTCAAGAGCTCAGAGAGGCCATGTTGGCAGTCCGTGATCTCATCATAGGACCCAAAACCATCGGCAATCTCGACCTCATCAAACACGTCAGAACCAAAGATAATATACCCCGCTCCCACTTCTGGTGGTATATCGACGAGCTCTGATCTCATTCCACTCATGCCATGCTGAAAACCAATACTATAACATCAAAGGAGTTCAATAATGTGGAAAAGACCTGCAAACGATACCGATCCCATGTACCTCGATGCCTTCAAATACGCTCTCGAAGCAAAATGTGTCTTCAGACCAGACGAGTATTTCTCTATGTGCATGAATATGTCCGAACCAGAAGAACTACTCTTCTCAGAAGGCTCTCAAGATCTCTACAATGCTATTCTTGCTTGCCAGCAGCTTATCTTAGACCCTCCATACAACTACGTTATCAGCTATATTAAGCCTTATAGAGAAAAGTATAACATACCCCGCTCACAGTTCTGGTGGTATATCGACGAGCTCTGATCTCACTCCACTCATACTATAATGCAAGAGCCCCTTATAAAACACAGATTCTCACTCCCATTTCTTTATAATCCTTCCCCCCTTAGCTGGAATCCGCCCCTAGATTAGTTAGTTCATGGAACAAAAAAAGGGCGGTTTCCCGCCCTGATTGTTAAGCCTTTTTGGAAAAATTAGCTGATCACGATCTCCTTTTTGGGGCTCGGCTCTTTCTTTGGAATCACCAAGGTCAGAACTCCATCCTCCATCTTGGCGGAGATTGAGTTTGGATCCACATTCTCGGGAAGCATCAGGCTTCTTCGATAGCTGCCGCTATAGCGTTCACAGCGGTATACAGTTCCCTTATCTTCCTCATGCTTTTCATCGCATTGAGCCTCGATCATGAGCTGATTGTCATGAACAGATATTTTGACATTATCTTTTTTGAATCCGGGCAAATTTGCCACGATGCTATAGTCTTTATCGTGCTCGGTAATATCCATTGCCATAGCCCGGAACTTATCATCAGAGCTTTCTTCTTCAAACACATGGTTGAAGAAGTCGTCAAAGAGACTGAGCATATTGCTCATGGGCCTGATCTCATTGTTTCTGCGATACGGTACGATTCTCATGATAACCTCCATTACTTAAAGTATCTATGATCATGATAATCGGAAAATGCCGACAGGCAAGCAAAAAATTAGCAGCCTCGTTGCGAGACTGCTAATTCAATGAATGGTGGTCTATTTATTACTTGCTTAACAGCATCTTACGCGTCTGGCTAAAGTCATCGGTTCTGAGTCGATAGAGATAGATGCCGCTGCTCACGGGTTTGGAATCTTTGTCTTTGCCATCCCAATGTATGTTCATCTTAGCTTGACCGGGGATGCCCGAAAAGAGGCTGCGCACTTCTTGGCCCTTGGTGTTGTAGATCACGAGGCTTGCGGGAGCAGAGGGGTTCTTCACTTCAAACGAGATGATGGTGTCGGGATTGAAGGGATTGGGGTAGTTTTGGCTTAGTCTGTTTTGCAAAGCGGGGCTATGAGCGTCATCATTTCCCACCCAATCTCCGGTGGCAAATCTACGTGCACTGCTGAAGCTGCTGTTTCCATAGCTATTTTGAGCCATCACACGCCAATAGTAGTTGCTATTGGGGTCCAAAAGCGGAGTGATGACGGAGCTCTGCATCAGATCCGTCATTTCCACTACGGGGTTACTAAAGAACGGGTTTCCGGCAATCTGCAGGGTGTAGCTTTCGGCAAGATTGCTGGGTTCCCAGCGTATCTCTGGATTGCGGGGAAGATTTGAAGCATAGTTTTGCGGCAGCACCAGATTGGGCACTGATGGGTTTTCCGTCAGAGCTCCGGTGCTGAATTCGACAGGGTCACTAAAGGCGCTGATTCCGATCTCGCCCATGCTGGCAACCTGCCAATAGAAGGTGCTATATGGCTCCAAGCCGCTGCCCTGGTAGAAAGCAGTGGAATGATCCACCAGAGTAATCACCATATTCTCAAATCCGGGATCACGGCTAAGCTGGAAGTAATAGCCTTCCGCACCGGGAACTTCATCCCATGAAAATAAGGGATTTGTGGGAACTCCTTCCTCCTGATGAGCAGGAGAGATAGTCTCTGGAGCCTCCATTGAGCCGATGATATTGAAGGTGTGCATTGAGCTGTCGTAATCCCCGTTTGAATTTAGGGTGATACGTACTTTGCATTCTTCGGAATCGACAGTGGGGATGTTGCTCCACGTGTATGAGCCATTATTGTGCACGTTATCGGCGATGAGTTCCCATGTCTGCCCGGCATCAGTGCTATATTCAAGTTTCACCGTGCCGACAGAGGTTCTGGAGACCCAGCTTATGTTCCGGTTTGTTCCGGAAAACAAGGTTTCTCCCCCGATGGGGTGAGTGAGCTGCACATCGGTGATGCGGACGTCGAAAGTGATGCTCTCTCCGGCGTATCCTACGTTGTAGAGATATAATCCCCCGGGAGAATTGATGGCTGTGAAGCCGCTGGGGATGGTATTTTGGGTCATCGTCGTGCGGAGATTCTGCTCGGAAAAAGCAGCTTGGGACAGCATGCCATTGGTGGTAGTATTGTTTGCGCCGGGGCGGTAGATATAAAGCTCATCCGGAGGGCCGTCAGCATTCCCTTCCACGGATGGAAGAAGCCGATAGACCAGCAGTCCCTGACCCGGCAAAGTGGTATCATAGAGTCCATCCGGCTTGCGATATTCGAGCACAAATGACTCATTGCTGCGCCATGATTGGATCCGATAGATATTGTTTGTAGCAGAGCTGGCTACGGGATGGAGAGTGTAGCTGCCGGATTCTGTGATCCAGGGCACGTCATCGATCCATTGACCATAGCGATGTTTCATCCAGGCGCTCATATGCTGCGGCGGATTTGTGTTGCTCGCCATGAGGTCCCATGAGCCGATGGGTGTGATGGTATTATTATTGTACCGATACAGATCCGGGGCACCCAAGGAGTGGAACATCTCATGCGCCAAGACGCTTGCTCCGCTGCTATTGAGTGAGTTTTCCAGCTGGAAGTTGAAGTCCCAGACTCTGGCGCCATGTATATATGCTTCTGCACCATAGAGCACCCAGCGATGAGGCCAGAGCAATTCTGCCCAGCCATCTGTCGCGCCTTGGATGATGAAGCAGACATTGTCGACATAGCCGTCATCGTCTCCATCCAAATCCAGACTGGTCGGAATATCGTCGGCAACATAGTTTATCGCGTTTGCCAAAAGAGTGTGCTCCCGTTCTGTGCGCTCCCAATGGTCATCTTCGTCATAGCCTATGGGATTGGCGGCAGTTTGTTTGCGATAGTAGTTTCTGGGATGGCTGTCGATGTAGGTCAGGATCACTTCGTCATTGGGCTCGGGGTAGTAAAAAGAATCTACGGAAAGCTGCTCATAGGATGCAGCCGTGAAGTAGTTCTTCATGGAGTTCGCGCTTGGGCTCTCATCGTTGAAGATGGTGTTGTAAAAAGAAAAAGGCCGAGCAAATGGCGGATCATCGGCAAAGCGGATGAATACCACCAAGTTGTTTAGCTGCCCTTGATGTGGCGCGCGGCCGTTTGAATAGTCCCGCATAGACGCCATGCGATCATAGCGTTCTTGAATCTTGCTGGGAGATAGATTCACTCCCGGCTGAAGCGAACGCTGAGCGGGCAAATCCCTGCCAAATATGAGATCGGTCGCCTTGACCCCTTCGCCATCTTGCGCGGCATACACATACCAGCCTTCATCGTCTTGGATGATGCTGAAATTGTCTTTATCATGGAGCCAATTGTGAAATTCGTCACCACTGGCAAAGATCTCTATGCTGCTGCCGTCAGGCTGCTGAAGCTCGACCGGCAAAAAGCTGTGAGGAGCGGCAAAAAGCATCATCCCCACGAGGCTGAGCATTATTACTAAAATCGTGTTCTTCATATATTCCTTCCTAATTACTATCTTGTCATGCGTCCGAAGCATGGCTGCATTTGTGACCACAATCGCACTTGAAACTTTGCTGCTGAGGGACGATCAGGAGTCTGCTGGCGAAAAAGAAAGTCTCCAGATCCAGATCAAATCCCGCAAACTCATCAAGGAGCTCTTTCGGCACCCGGATCTTGAGACCACTTGCCTCAACGCAAGCATCACCATCCTGAGCAGGCTCGAAGAATAGGCGAAAATTCGCCCCGCTACAGCTGCGCTCTGCCAAGACAATCCTGGGCACACGAGCTCTGGAAAGAAAGAAGTCCTCTTTCTTTCTGAGGTATTGGGCTGCTCTATCTGATATCGTGATCTGCATATATTCTCTTAGTTATATCCTAATCTATCTTTTAGATCATACAAAATATATTCCACAAACAAAGTTTTTTTTGCGACCCGGCATCCCGCTTTGTAAGCCATCTTCGTAATCCCTGCTTGACAAATCATGCCCCATGCAAAATATGTCTTAAGACTATATCTGCTTGGCAGCGGAAGGTCTTAGAATATTAAGGACATAGCATGGAACAAAAATACATACGAAACTTCTGCATTATCGCTCATATCGACCACGGGAAATCCACATTGGCGGATCGCTTTTTGGAGGATACCCACGTGATCGGCAAGGGCATGGAAGTAGCTCAGCTTTTGGATAGCATGGATCTGGAACGCGAGAAGGGCATCACCATCAAATCCCATGCCATTCGCATGGTGCATAAATATCAGGGGCAGGATTATATCCTGAACCTAATTGACACACCCGGCCACGTGGATTTCTCATATGAAGTCTCCCGGGCTCTGGCTTCCTGCGAAGGCGCCATCCTGCTCGTGGATGCATCACAAGGCATCGAAGCTCAGACCATGAGCAATCTGTATCTGGCGCTTGACAATGACTTGGATATCCTCCCTGCTTTGAATAAGATAGATCTTCCCAAAGCCGACGTGGACGGAGTGCAGCACGATATGATCGAGATCTTGGGCTGCGGTGAGGACGAGATCATGAAAGTAAGTGCCAAGACCGGCCTGGGTGTGACAGAGCTTCTGGACGCTGTCATCGAGCGGCTTCCCGCTCCCAAAGGCAATGAAGATGCTCCCGCTCAAGCCTTGATCTTTGATTCATACTTCGACATGTATCGTGGCGTGGTCGTGCTCGTCAGACTCTTTCACGGAAGCCTCAAAAAAGGCGACAAGATTCGGCTCTTTAGCACAAACAAAGAGTATGACATCGAAGAGATCGGCTATCTGGGGCTCAAGTTTCAAGCACAAAAAGAGCTGCTCACCGGAGAGGCGGGATATATCATCGCCAACATCAAAGAAGTGGCAGATGCCCGAGTGGGCGACACCATCACGACTGCCAAAAACGGCTGCAAAGAAGCCCTGCCGGGATTCCTCGAGCCCAAGCCCATGGTCTATAGCGGCATCTTCCCCATCAATGGAGATGACTATGGCAATCTCGTCGATGCCATCGCCAAGCTCAAGCTCAACGATGCCTCCTTGGTCTATGAAAAAGAAAGTTCCGCCGCTCTGGGCTATGGCTTCCGTTGTGGCTTCCTCGGCATGCTGCACCTGGAGATCATCAAGGAACGCATGATGCGGGAATACAACATCCCCATCATCGCCACCACTCCGAGCGTTCGCTTTAAGATCATGCTCAAAAATGGGACCGAGATCGAGGTTCACAATCCCATCGACTTTCCGGATCCTTCAAACATCGATTATATCCAAGAGCCCTTTATGGATACCGAAATCATCGTTCCGACAGACTATATCGGAAACATCATGAAGCTGGCGCAAGAACGCCGTGGCATCCAGAAGAACATCCAATACATCGACGAAAAACGTGTGGCACTAGACTATGAGATGCCCTTGATTGAGATCATCTTTGACTTCTATGACAAGCTCAAGACAGTGAGCCGGGGATATGCCTCCTTGGACTATTCCTTCAAGGATTTCCGCACCTCAAGAGTAGTCAAAGTAGACATCCTAATCAATGGCGAAAAAGTGGATGCCATGAGCTTTATCTGCCATGAAGACAAAGCCCATTCATGGGGAAAAAGCATCACAAGCACCCTCTCAGAGGTAATTCCGCGGCACATGTTTAAGATCGCCTTGCAAGCCACCATCGGTGCCAAAATCATTGCGCGCAGCACTATCAATGCCATGCGTAAAGACGTCTTGGCAAAGTGCTATGGCGGAGACGTGAGCCGAAAACGCAAACTCCTCGAAAAGCAAAAGGAAGGCAAAAAGAAGATGAAGGAAATCGGCAATGTGACCGTGCCCCAGGAAGCCTTTCTTGCTGTGCTGAAATCCGACCGAGACTGAAGTGAAGGCTTGGCGCGTCATATTGATAGCATTTATGATGAGCCAAGCTCTGAGCGCCATCACCATCGCAGAGATCCGCATCGACGGATTTCCGGAGGATCAGCAAGGCGAGATCATCCAAGCATCAGGACTTCAGATCGGACAGGACTATGATGCAGCCCTCATCGATGATGCGCTTAACAATCTCTACAGCTACTTTCATGAGCAGCATCTATACTTCATCCGCATCGATCTTCCTGAGCTTATCCCCATCTCAGATGGCGAGATTATGCTGCTGTTTCGCCCCCGGATCTTGCAGGACAATTCCGGTCTAAAGCTCAGATATCAGGGTGTCAGGCACTTCTCGGAATCCAAACTCCATGAGATGGCATTCACTTCCGAGAGGGCAAGCTACTCCTTGAATGACCTCGAAGCAGTCTTCAAACGAGTTTTGGACGTATATCACCAAAGAGGCTACCTGTTTGCTTCGGTCCGGCTTGACTCCTTGGTTCTTGATGAAGAGATCACCGCTTGGTTGAGGATCGAAGAAGGCGGCATCCTCAGGCCCCAGCATTTTCACTTTCAAGGCAATAACACCACACAAGAAAGCACTCTGCTAAAGAATTCCGGACTAGCACGACAAAGCGTCATTACTCCGGATATCATCAGTCAAGCCGAAGAAAACATCAAGTCAAAGAGCTACATCCGCGATTGCACGATACTTCCACTTGATGAGGAGAACATCTTGATCCGCATAGATGAAGGGAGGATGACCTTCCTTGAGGGCGTCCTAGGTTTGGGAGAGGGCGAAGGATCGAGCAGGCTATCAGGGATGGTGAAAGTGGATTTTCAGAACCTCTGGGGAACTGATCGCGGCATCCGCCTTTTCTGGCGAAGAACACCCTCGGAATATAGCGAACTGAGCCTTTCCTACCACGAATCCGGACATCCCGCTCTTCCCCTGGCAGCAGATCTCTTCATCTCCCGCATGCTTCAAGACAGCCTTTGGATCAGATCTGAGTGGGACATAGATCTATACTACGAAAGCCTCTATCAAAAGATCGGCATCAGCCTTGGCTCTCGCAGGATAAGCCCGGGTAACTCACTCTCCGACATCGAGACAGACACAAATACCAGCCTTGGTGCATTCTGGGAGTTTAGCAACACCCGCGGAAACCGCATCCCTACCTCAGGAAAACATCTTGCGGCAAGCTATGACTACATCTTTGATCAGCGGGAAGATCATGCCAAAGTCGAGCTTTCAGCTCGGCAATACATCCCCATCAAGGGCAGATTCATCGGCTATTTGGGAGCTCATTACAAGACAAATCAACAAATGCAGCCCCCGGATTACGACCTCTTTGGCATGGGGGGATATGGCAGTCTCCGTGGTTATCGGGAAGATGAATTTAGAAGCCGAAAACTGGGCTGGATAAACTCCGAGATGAGATACATGATCAATCCCGACACCATGCTTTATGTCTTTTATGATCAAGGATTTCTGTATTTACCGGATGACAGCCTAAAGCTGGATTTATTGGCCTTAGGTTTTGGGATCAAGCTAGGCACTCGGCTGGGTATCTTGAGCCTTGATTATGGCCTGGGATATAGGGATAAAGGATTTAGCAACATAGGTTTAGGCATGGTCCACTTAGGCTTGGATATTGCACTGTAAAAAAATAACTTGCCAAGATCTTCAGCATTTGTAACCTGACGCCAATATTCAAAAGTATATAGTCGTGACTAAGGACTGTGTGAAGATGCTGCCGCGTTTTGCGCGCCCATCTTCAACCCCAAACGGCACTCTTTTTTTATATGCCAAAACAAAACAACAAAAAAAAACCTAAGTAACGCCTGCATAGCAGGTCACTAACTTATGGAGGAAATGATGAAAAAAGTTCTTTTAATCTCCCTACTCGCTATGATGTTGATTGGAATGCTCACTTTTAGTGCTTGCCAACCCCAACCTCAAGAAGAAGCTGAAGAGACCATGACCGAAGAAGTCATGGACGAAGCCGCTGAGATGACCGAGGAAGGTGTAGAAGCTGTAGAAGAAGCTGTAGAAATTACAGAATAAGTATTTCAGTATCTACATCCAAATAGTGCAGTCCTTAAAAATGGGTAACTTCGGTTACCCATTTTTTTATACCAAAAAAAGCTTGCCATATCTGACAATCTCAAAAAAAGTGCCCGTATACTCAGATTTGATCGGATACACTTGTTTTAGTGGAGTCAATAATCTGTCCTAAATACATTAAGGATGTGTAACTATGAAGATCCTCGTGGTCAATTGTGGTAGCAGCTCTTTGAAATATGAAGTCTACAAAATGCCCGAACAGATCAGTTTGGGAAGGGGCTTGGTAGAGCGGATTGGTCTTGAAAAGGGAAACATCACGCAAGAAGCAAACAAAAAGACCTTTGAAAAACGTTGCAATATCCCGGATCACTCAGCTGCATTTGAGCTGATGATGGAAGCAGCTTTGGATGACAAGGCGGGGATCCTTTCCTCAGCCAAAGAGATCCAAGGCATTGGACATCGGGTGGTGCATGGCGGCGAGCAATATTCAGCTTCTGTGCTGATCGATGATGCCGTCATTACGGCTATATCTGAGAACATTGAGCTGGCTCCCTTGCACAATCCCGCCAATCTGACCGGGATCACCGAAGCCATGAAGCTCTTCCCCGGAATTCCCCAAGTAGCTGTCTTTGACACTGCATTTCACCAGACTCTTCCTCCGAGCGCCTATCTATATGGCATCCCTCGGGAATTCTATGACAAATACCGCATCCGCAGATACGGCTTTCATGGCACCAGCCATCGCTATGTAGCGGGCATCGCACTGAAGATGCTAAAGCGGTGCCCGGAAAATACCAATCTAATCACCTGCCACCTTGGCAATGGAGCTTCCATCACCGCCATTCAGGCCGGCAGATCGATCGACACTTCCATGGGCTTCACTCCCCTAGAAGGCCTGATGATGGGCACTCGCAGTGGAGATATCGATCCCTCGATCATCTTCTATTTGGAAGAGCGGGGCTTCGACTTTCATGCTCTGCGCGAGATCTTAAACAAAAAAAGCGGAATCCTGGGCTTATCCGGAATCTCCAGTGACCTAAGAGACGTGGAACAAGCCGCTGATGATGGCAATGAAGATGCCTTGGAAGCGCTGGAAACATATGCCTATCGCATCCGCAAGTTCATCGGAGCATATGCTGCGAATCTGATCAAAGTCGATGGCATCGTGTTCACCGGTGGCATCGGACAAAACGCTGTGAAGATGAGGGAAAGAATCTGCAGCCGCCTGGAAAATATCGGCATCCACATCGATCACGATCAGAACCGAAAAGTGGGCAGAGAAGCAGGATGCATCTCGCAGCCTTATTCCCCGGTGTCTATCTTGGTGATCCCCACAAATGAAGAACTGCAGATTGCCATCGACGCCACCCAAATGATAAATCCAGAAATACAGACTGTTATCTTATAAATATAAAGGAGATACTATGAAGCGATTGTTCATGATGCTACTACTCTTTGGCATCAGCTTGCTCGCAGCAGTTTCCATTACCCAGATTCGGGCTGAGGACTATAACGGCGTAGTCTGCCGATTGGTCATCCAGCTCGAGCGTGATTCAGATTTTATCGTTGAAAGACAAAGCGGAGGATTTTTCGTTGGCATTGAAAGGCTCGAAGGGAGCCTACCGACACACAGCCTGGAAGGTACCTTCCTGGACCGGATCAGCATGGGAAACTCGGGAATCATGATCCACACCGGACTGGATCTTGATTATCAGACCATGCGCCTAAGCGACAGGAATGCCATCGTGCTGGATTTCCTCAGCAAAGCCGGCGGCAAAAATGAGCGCCTCACGATCGCAAAATTCTATAGTGACAAAGGCAAGCTCGCCAGCGCTGACAAAGAATTTCACCTGCTCGCCATTGACTATCCTAACCACTACGACATCCTATTTCATTGGGGAGAGCTTTTGATCAAGAGAGGCAGCCAGAGAGCCGCCGAAAAACTCGCCATGATCCCACAATCCAGCCCATACTACGATGCCGCGCAAGAACTTATCCTCCCGGGCGGCAAAAAGCCCCAAGCTGAGGACAAGTCGGTACCCCAAGAAGAAGAAGATCACTATATTCCCCTCATGCCGGAAGATATCCATGAAGAAGAGCAAGATAGCATTGCCACCGCGCCGTCTCAGCCAATCCGAGAAGCTCTTGACCCCTCTGATTTTCAGGATAAAAGCCCCAGTTTTATCGGCAAAGCAGCGGATTGGGCAAGCGAGCACATCATCATCACGATCATCATCTTTGTGGCACTTCTAATCACTCTTTGTATAATGATTTTTGGCAATTGTCTCTTCAAGCACAAACCCAAAAAGAAAGAGATCCAAGAAGCCAGCCAGATTTTGGACACAGACACCATGTGCAAGATGGTCAATCGGCTTTTAGCTGATGGTTGGACAAACAAAGAGATCGCACGTGAGCTCAAGGTCAGCGTGCACGAGATCGAGCTCATCGTTCGTCGCCTTCACTATATGGATATCCCTGAGGATGACAGAAAGGATTCCTAGGCTCTGCATCTGCCTTTTGGCAGGATTGTTTTTGATCTCCCCGCTGGGAGCACAATCTCGGCGGGGACAATCCACCTTTAGATCAAGCATACGCAGCCAAGTCAGGCACAGCCTTCTTTCCTCTCCGGATCATCTCTATGAGCATGATTTTGCCGAGATGGATGAAGGCCTTCACCACCCCTTTGTGTCTTGGTCAAAGATCGGCAACTCCCTTTATGAAGCCTTTTTGCCGGGTGCTCCAAGGAGCAATCTGCTCAGCTATAGGCACGATCCGTTTGCCGCGGATTTACAGATTCTCGCAGGCTATGAAGCCAGCCTCAATGATCCCGGAGACTACGGTTTTTTATACAAAGGCTGGCGTATCAATGCCAAATATTCAGATTATCTACGCCTGAGGACATATTGGTACAATGGTGCCTTCTATGGAGATCTAGATGCTGCAGAGTCTGATCCTCTCATAGATGGCTATTACAAGCGCTTTGACAAACACATCCAGCTCGACAATCTCAGCGGCGAATTCGGCTTTTACAAGGATAAATACCACCTTGCCCTTGGACGGGGCAGATTCCAGATCGGAAACAGCATCAGCGGCAGCATCATCCTCAATGATCGTGTCAATGACTATGCCTTTCTCAAAGCTGAGGCCGAGATCGGCATCTTTCGCTTTAGCTTCATGCACGCCAGCTTGATGGCAGACAGCACCTATGCTATCCATGACAATCCCCATATCGATTCCCGGCACTATCCCGATAAATTTATCGCTCTTCATCAACTAAGCTTCTTTCCATGGGAAAATACCGAGTTTTTCGCAGGAGAAACCGTAGTCTACGGAAATCGCTCAATGGATCTTAACTACTTGATGCCAAATAGCTTTTGGCGCTCGGTCGAGCACGATCTATGGGATCGAGACAATATGCTCGTCTATGGCGGGGTCAATCACCGCCTTCCCGGAGATGCGCTGCTCTATGCCCAGATCGCTTTGGATGAATTTAGCTATGGCAAGTTTTTTAGCTCATGGTGGGGAAATAAATATGCCCTGCAAAGCGGGATCAGCTTTCCCCTCGGAGCATCCACTTTGGGCTTTGAGGCTACAGCTGTGCGCCCCTATACATACGCCCATTTCACAAATCACACCATGTATTCCCACGACCGAAGAAGCCTCGGCTATCCCCATGGATCCAATGTCTTGGATCTCAGTTTTGAGGCAAACATACCGCTGATGCCATATCTGATCCTTGATTCGCAGATTTCATGGCGCAAACGCGGCTCCAAAGGAGATTCCTGGCAGGACAACTATCATGATATCTTTGGAGGACAAATCGATGAAGCAAATGCCTATTGGTTTGATGGCGAGCAAAGCCAAGAATATCAGATCCAGAGCAGCATTCTCTTCCCTTTGATGGCACATCACGACATCCTCTTGACTCATGATAGCCTCAAAACAAACGGCTGGGATCATCGCATCGTCGCGGCTTGGCAATTTAAATTCTAAAGGAATGATATCATGAGAAGTTTTGACCGAATGGAGTGGCCCAAACGCTACAAACTCAAAGGTAGTGTCCTGCTTTTGGCGATCATCGCCATCATCTTTGGCATCTGGGTGCAAAGAAGAGACCATCAAAAACTTACCGATAAGCTCATCATCAGTGAGCTCAGCTTTGATGACTGGGGCTCACAGTATATTGAGATGGGCTACGTGGTGCAAAACCTCTCTGACGAAGAGATCGAAGTACGACTTTTGGCAAGGATCTGGGATGAAGAGGACATCGAAATCACCAGCACCCTCTTTAGCATCACAGTCCCCCCAAATATCCGCCAATCCCGCTCAAAACTCTTTGACCGGCTCAATCGCAGCCTCAGAGAAGGCGAGCGTCCCTATCGGGCAAGCATCGTGATCTATCCCAAAAGAACCATGTGATCTTCTCCCATGACGCCCATCTGACAGCGTGAATCTGGTCGGAAGTCTGATTTTCGGGTTTATACAGCTAGCTAAGTGTTTGAAAAACATGGCGTCCTCATGCCCCCCTCACCGGTCGCTCACCCGAGCGGTGAGCAAGGGATGAGAATACAAGGACTTAGCCCTATCCGCCCATAATGTGTAAACCAAGCTCAACCTTTTATCTAGATCATGATTCATATGAAGGGATATCTCCCATGCCATGCCCACTTCCCTATTGAGTTTCAGGGATCAGCCAGAGCCATTTCTCCAAGATCAAAGCTTCAACCGAGATATCTCTACAGGCGTGATTTGAGTGTATCTAATCATCCTCTCAAAGCTGATAAACGCTTTTCCTCTTGACAGATATCGTGGTGCAAAAAAAGATGCTTTTCTAAGATATTAATCAAGGAGAAACAATGTACGCCATCGTAGACATTAAAGGATTTCAGTTTAGGGCTGAAAAAAACGCAGTTCTTCGCGTTCCCTTGCTGAATACGGCAGAGCCTGGTCAGGCAGTCGAGTTTGACCGCGTACTTCTCGTCCGCACGGATGACGAAGTCGTAGTCGGCACTCCCGTAGTCGAAGGCGCCGCGATCGTAGCAGAAGTCATCGAACACGGTAAAGGTAAAAAGAAGATAATCTATCATCACAAACGCCGCAAAGGCTATCGTGTGAAAAAGGGTTATCGTGAGCAATTCACAGATATCAAGATCACCGATATTCGGGCGTAAGGAAGGTAAGTGACATATGGCACATAAAAAAGGTGTTGGAAGTAGTCGTAACGGTCGTGATAGCAACCCAAAATATCGTGGTGTAAAAAAGCACGGCAGTGAATTCGTAATCGCCGGCAATATCATCGTTCGCCAAAAGGGAACCAAATTTCATCCCGGCGCAAACGTTGGTATCGGTCGTGATTTTACTCTTTTTAGCCTCATTGATGGACATGTGAGATTCACCACCAAAAAAGAAGGCAAGAAATTCGTAAGCGTAGAGCCTATTAGCGAATAGATATCCCAGCGTTGGAGAAATTAAAAGCGGAGCGTAATGCCCCGCTTTTTTTAATTGCCCTCGGAAAAGTTTAGAAGCCGTGTGTCTGCATGATTGACTTCAGCTCTCCGCTGATTATCAGATCCTGCAGTGCAGCCTTGATCTTGCTATTGTATTCCCCATCTTTTGGCATTGCTATGCCATACTCCTCACCGGTTTCGATGCTATATGCGATCTTGATCGGATAGTTTTGCCCAAAACCATGAACCACTACATCGTCGTTAACTATCATGTCTATCTTCCCGTCCATCAGATAGTTCATCGCATCTGTATTGCTGGCGAAAGTCACAAGCTCTTCTCTGGGGATCAGGTCTTTCATGAGAAGCTCTTCTTGGATCAGTATCTGAGCGGTGCTGCCGGATAGGACGCCCACTCTATATCTACCGATGTCAGTAATGTTTTCTATCTGCAGTTCGCTGTCTACCGGAACGATCACTACTTGGTCTACTTGGAAATATGCTTGCGAAAACTCCAAGATGCGAGAGCGCTCTTCCGTGATGCTCATCGCTGATATAGCAAAATCCACATCACCTCGAGTGATGGCAGGGATGATGTTCTCAAACTCCAGATTGATGATCTCATATGGATGATCCATCTTCTCTGCTATCTTGTGAGCAATGTCCACGTCGATCCCGGCAAATGCCCCATCAACTTTGTAACCAAAGGGCGGGAACTCCACGTTCATCCCAATCTGCAGGATGGGTTTATCCCTGGAACTACAAGAAAATAGTATTAGTGATATTGCGAAGATAACCAGTAAGAAACGCTTTGAGGGCATAGCTTCTCCTTGTCAGAAATTGACATTTTTGGGTTTGATATCTGTGTTTGATTGTGATCTATGAATCCGTTTTCCTAACTATCAGTTTGTTTCCATCTATCTCGATGACGGTCACCTTGCTGCCTGCCTCAATTGGCTGTTCATCATCACTGATGGCGACCCATTCCTCACTGCCGATCTTCACATAGCCCCTCCCTTCTTGGGGGATAGCTACACTGACTCGTCCGGGCTTGCCCTTGAGGGCAAAGACATTGGTCTCGCTTCCGGGATTTTGCAGCACTTTCTTGCCGAACTTTCTCATGAATAGAAACGCGATAAAACTGAATATGCCAAACAGTAAGATCTGCAGCCATAAACTCCCTTGGATGAAGGGGATCATGCTCAAGAGGCCGGTGATGATGGCTCCTATCCCCAAGGAAACAAAGAAAAAAGCGGGATCAAAGATCTCGATGATGATGAAGATGATGCCAATGATCATCCACATTTGCCAAGCTAACAAGCTCATTTCATACTCCTATGTATTGCCGAGTTATTTTTCAGAGTCCTTATGATCATTAGGACTGCTCTTATCGCGATAGACTCTTTTTACTTTGCGTTTGTCTTTGGATTTCTTGCCGGATCTGCTGTAGCTGCCGTAGCCACTATATGAACCATAGTTAAACCCCGTGCCGCTCGAATCTTTGAGGCCGAGCATCGAGAAGAAAAGCATCAGCAGTTTGGTGCCCAAGCTGACTAAAACAAGAATGATGAATAAAATGATCAACCATTTGACAAAGACTTTGATGAAACCAAAGGCCAGCCTCTGCCAGCCACTGCTGGATTGGATGGGTCTCGAGCTCAGATACAAAAGGACGTTTTCGCCCTCGCGTAGCTTATCAAGGTTGTTTCTGGAAGTCTGGATGAGGCGATGCAGGGTCTCCTTGCGGGCGTTCTGTTGCTCTGAAGGCAAGCGAACTTTGTCCAGATCATCAAGCTCTCTTTCGTAGGAAGCAAGACGCGCGCGCTCCGAATCAAAATCCAGATTTACCAATGCGGTGTCTATCTGCTCAGTATAAGAGCCCACATTGCCGATCTGCCGCAATTCCCCGATCACATCCTGAAGGTCGGATTGGGAAACCGTGAAGAGATATGCGCCATAGCTGCCTTCGCTTTGACGGCGGATGCGCTGCTTGGAATATCTATCCATGATCCGGATAATGCCGGCTTGGGCTACGTCAAGATCTGCACTGCTAAAGCTGATACGGGCTTTGTTTATGAACTTAAGATCCCGATATTCGTTGGCACTGATTCTAAAAAACTCTTCTGAGCCTTTGCTCAGGCTGCGTCCTTGGTATTCCCAAAGGGCAGCTGCTAAGGCCAAAAAAACTACAAACAAGGAGATTCCTTGAAGTCTGCGTCTCGCTGAAATATCCACAATATCCTCTTATCTTAGTCGCTTATCAATTCTTCTGCATGCTTTAACGATGCATCAGTTATCTTCCCTGATAGCATCCTGGCAAGCTCTCTCGTGCGTTGCTCGGCATCCAATATCCTTAGGGATACTACTGCTTTGTCATCACTGCTCTTTTCCACTGCAATATGGGTGTCTGCCCCTGCCGCAATCTGCGCCAAATGACTGATGCACAGGATCGGATGCTTCTTGGCAATCTTCATGATGCATCTTGCCACACTCTCTGCTGTCTTGCCGCCGATGCCGGAATCGATCTCATCCAAGATCACAAGCCGAGGAGACTCCTTGTCAGCAAGCACTTCCTTGACTCCCAAAAGGATGCGGCTCATCTCCCCGCCGCTCGCCACGGCTGAAAGAGCATTCAGGCTCATCCCGGTATTCGCAGAAAAAAGAAAATTCACACTATCCTGTCCGCTTTCTGAATATGCGGAAAGCAGATCAGTCTGTATATTCTGGGTCTTGCGAAACTTGTCAATCTCTATTTGAAACCTGGCATCCTTCATGGCAATCTGCCGGATGCTCGTCTGCAATCTGGCTGCCAGTTCTTTGGCTGCCTTTCTGCGTTTGTTGCTTAGGCTCTCTGCAGCCTTCTGAAGGTCTTGCAGTCCCTGCTTTAGCTGTGAACGTATGTCAGCTATCTCCAGATCAAAACTTTCTGCTCTTTGCAGTTCCTGCTCGCGGTCGATAACGAGCTGTTGCAAATCATCCACAGTCTTAACTTTGTGTTTGTATAATAGCGCATTGATTTCATCGAGCCGGCTCTCCAACTGTGTCAAACGAGCAGGATCATAGCTGAGCGTATCCATGAGGCCGTCCAAATGCTCCGAGACAGATCTGAGGGATTCCATTGCCTCGAGCAAAGATTCAGCCGCATTGCCCAAATTATCGTTCAAAGAGCGGTATTCCTGCAGCTTGGAATTGTAATGTGCCAAACGATCAAAGACACTGTCTTCATCGGCGAAGAGATCTTGATTGATGCTTTGCCCCAGTTCCAAAATGCCCACGCTATGAGATAAGAGCTCATACTCCTTTTGCAGAGCAAGGTCTTCGCCCGGCTTGAGCTCTGCCTTTTGTAGCTCATCATATTGGTATCGAAAGAGCTCCAAGCGCTGCCTTTGCTCTTCCTGCATGCGTTCCTTCTCTTCCAGAAGTTGCCGTAAGCGCTTGATCTCCTTGAATCTTTGTGCAAAGTCGTCTCGCTGAGCCTGAGTATCGGCAAAGCGATCCAAGATCTCCAGTTGATGGGATGGAGAAAGTATCTTCTGCTGATCCCGCTGATGATGAAAATCCACCAGAAGCACACGCAGTGACTTCATGACTGCTGCTGTGACTCTGCGCCCGCCGATGTAGTAACTGGACTTCCCGGCAATGGAGATCTCTCTGGCTAGGATTAGTTCTGCATCATTCTCGGCATTTATCTCGTGGAGTTTCTCTTGCAAATCCTGACTATCTGCGACCGCGAATACTGCCTCAAGGTAGATGGGACGAGCTTTGTCCCACGCCTCCAAGCCCAAAGCGCTATCGCCAAAGATCAAACCGATCGAACCCGCCAGGATGGATTTCCCGGCTCCGGTCTCTCCGGTGATGACGGTCATCCCATCTCCAAGACTCAGCCTCAATTCCGGCACCAATAGGTAGTTATTAATATATAGTTCGCGTAGCATTTATCTTCCCAGATGCATTTTATTGCGCAGGATCCGATAGAAGGTTCGCTTTGAAAGCTTGATGAATTTCACATGCTCATCCGAGGCTGTGACATGAATCTCATCTTGGTCATACACAGGCGAGACGTGTTGCCCATCCACCTGCAACCATGTGCTTTGCGAAAGCCCATGAATCCTGAGGCAAAGCTTCTCTTCCGCCGGAAAGACCATCGGGCGAATAGAAAGTATGTGTGGATTTAAGGGGCTTAGGACCATGGCCTTCATCTGAGGAGATAAGATCGGGCCTCCCGCTGAAAGGGAATAGGCAGTGGATCCCGTCGGCGTGCTGACGATCATTCCATCGCAGCGCGCATCAAAGACATACCTGCCTCCCGCAAAGACTCTAGACGAGATCAAGCCGGGGTTTTCCCCTTTGTAGATCACCACGTCATTGAGCGCTTTCTTGTGCAAGATAGTCTTGCCATCCCGCTTAAGAGAGCATTGAATCAGCATGCGATGCAGGATCTTATACTTCCCCGCCACAAGATCACGGATTGACCGACTGATCTCAGGCAGTGTGCTTTCGGAAAGAAATCCCAGATAGCCGACGTTGATCCCCAAGATCGGAGCATTTGTATTGATCGCCAAGTCTTTTGCTCTGAGGATTGTGCCATCTCCACCAAAGACCAAGATGCAGTCGATCGGTATCAATACCTTGCTTCCTATAAGGTCCAAGACTTCCACATGCCCGCTCAGGATATCCTCTTGTCCGACATCTCCGAAGAACCTCAAGTCACTGTTTCTGCCGCTGAGCGCGGAATCTTCTTCTCGGATCTTGTCCAGAAGCTTGAAGATGCTATTAATATCGGAAAAACCGGGGTTTATGTATACTGCAAAGTTTCTCATATATTGTCCATGATCCAGATATAGGATTCATATCGCATGGGATCTATTCTCCCGTCTTCCAAGGCCTCCAACACGGCACATCCTTCTTCCTGAATATGTTTACAATCTCGAAAGCGACAGTGAGGATAAAACCGATCAAAGCCGGGAAACAGCCTCGGAATGAGGGGAGCGTCATCCTGATGCAGCGTCAGTGTCTTGATTCCGGGAGTGTCCACCAAGTTTCCGCCAAAGCTAAAGGGCAGCATTACTGCCTGAGTGGTAGTGTGTTTTCCCTTCTCATTGTAGTCACTTACTTCAGCGGTGATGAGCTGTAGCCCCGGCTCCAGAGCATTGATCAATGAGCTTTTCCCTGCTCCTGAATGCCCGGAAAAGACGCTGTCCATCCCCTTAAGTTCTTCTTTGATCTCCTCAATCCCTTTGCCTGAAAGCACCGAGCTATAGATCACTTTGATGCCGGATTCCCGATAATACTGCACTGCCTCATCCATTTCCTGAAGGTCTTCACAAAGATCAATCTTGTTTAGAACAAGGATCGGACGGATCTTGTGTTTTGCCGCAAGGATCAGATATCTATCCACCAATCCCGGCTTAAACACCGGCATTCGCCATGAACTGGTGATCACGAGTTGGTCGATGTTTGCCGCCAGTGCGATCTCTTTTTGGAAGCTTCCTCCACTATAGCGGCTCAGGCTGTTTTTGCGGGGCAGGATGTTCTCCACTCGATACTGGGGCGGGTTGGACGTATCCAGCTCAACATAGTCACCGACCGCCAAGATCCCGCTGCTGGCGTTTTGATACTGCTTTAGTCGACCGCCGATGGTAGCAGAGGCCGTGCCTGATTCCATCTGGATCTTGCATTGATAATTACTCATCACTTCGATCACTCTGCCTTTTTGGAGGGAGATGCCGCTTTTGAGCTTAAGCCCGCGTTTGCTGGCAATGCGAGCGGTCTTATACTCATTTTGCATGGGGATATCATCTAGGACATCCATATCCGGCA
Organism: uncultured bacterium; assembly: GCA_937960795.1. GTDB lineage: Bacteria > Cloacimonadota > Cloacimonadia > Cloacimonadales > Cloacimonadaceae > UBA5456. The sequence goes on from CALGPA010000027.1 coordinate 55,872, forward strand.
AGCTGATGTTTTTCAGCCTGCCGGTATATCGTTTTGTGCGTTTCTTATCTTTTTGTTTCACTTCTTAAACACTGGAGTGATCACATCAAAGAGATCTTTCTCCATCTTGATTTTGGCTTCATTCCCAAAGACAGCATAGTGGTTTTTGTTCATTATGGCTTGGATCATGTCCGCATAGATTCTCAGATCTTCCAGCTTAGTGCCTAGGACTTCGTCTCTGATCTGCTGACGATCTTCTTGTGTAAAGCCCGTGAGATAGTCCATATCTGCTTGAGCTCCGAGGGCTTCCGGGGTCTTGGGATAGTCAAGCTGTGAGATCTCTCCCAGGATATACTTGTCCATCTCCCGTTTCGAGCATTGGAACTTGCGGATAAAATCCGGAACGCTGTCATATACTTCCAGGCTCTCTTTGAGATTGGGATCCCGATAGGAGTAGAAATATTGATATCCATCCAGGGTGAAGCCCGCGCCTCCGCCATATGCCCCGCCTTTCACGCGCAGTTCCTTGTATAGAAACTCGTTTGAAAGGATGTTTGAGAGCACTCGCAATTTCCCGGAATATGGGTATCCTTTACGGAAGAAGTTGCCACCCTTGACCACATATTGAATCTTCACAGGCGCGGAGATTCCTTCGTTTTGATGTGTAGTTTCAAACACAAGCTCTGCAGGCTGATAGCTTTCTTCAGAAAGTTGGGCATAGAGCCTTTTTAGCTGCTCACTCATGCTTGGGATCAGCTCTTCATTTGCCGTCAGACTCACAATCAAGCCTTGGAGACTGAAGAAGTGATCCTGCACCCATTTAAGCTCACCGATGATCTTATCGATATCATTATCCAGATTCTCCTCAAGTTCGGTGAGAAAGCCCAGATAGTCCAGCCCGCCGATCCTATCCTTGAGCGCATGCAACTGTGAGAATGGGCGGAACATCCGGTTGATGGCTACCCCGACTCCCCGGGAGATGACCATCTCTTCGATGCCGGCTTTGATTTCGCGGATCAGGCTTTTGATCCGGGACTGATCTTCAAAGATCGGGCGGGTGGCATATTCAGCCATGAGATCCATGAGCTGTGGTGTCTTTTCTGAAACGGCTTTTCCCTTTAGGATAAGCTTTGGCAGGATCTCATCCGGAGTCTGATAGCTATTAAGGATATCCAAGGAAAGCATGATACCGCCGGTGTGATTGCGAATCTCATTGCCCAGATCCGCATAGCCATGGTTTTGGGTATCTATCTGTCCCAAAAGCTGTGTATAAAGACTCACCCACGGCAGATCTTCCGCCGCGGCATGGGACATATCAAAATACAGCTTAAGATAGACGATCCCATTGGTCTGAATCGGATGGCTCAGCAGGGTATGGCTCTTGAGGTTTTCCACTACTGTTGGTGAGGATGCCGCCTGGGGATCCACATCATCCAAGCTCAGAAGCGGGATCTTCATCAGATCTTCTTCCGTATCCGGCTCTTCTTGCCAAGCTTTGAGCTCCTGATTGAACTTGATCATCTCCTTTATCTCTTCATGGCTCAGGGTCTTCTGATAGTCATCCAGCTCTTTGCGAATAGCTGCTTCTTGCTGTGCTATGAGACCCGGGCGCGGTTCAAAGTGGATCTCAGTATGATGCTGATTTTCCACGCATACCTGCTTTAAGAGATTCTCAAAATACGGTTCGGTGATGCCTTTGCGGAGATGCGCTAGGCTTTTCTCAAAGCACAATTGCTCCAGCGGATCCCCGCCGTGATTCCAGTGCCCCAGGCTTTGCAGATTGTAGAAGAGTCCCTTGGGAAAGCCCTGCATCTGAGCTTCGCGCAGGAAAAACTCCTTGGAATTGATGATGGCTTCAATGAGTTTCTTGTCAAATCCTTCCTCCACAATGCGCTTCATCTCATCTCGGATCAGCTTAGCCAGCGTATCCAGATCTTCTTTCTTGACCTGTTTACAGATGATGTTCAGGCTGGGCTGCAAGATATCTGCTTGCATCATGATCTGCGAATCTTTACACAGACCAGATTTGCGGATCACAGCCTTCAGCGGTGAAGCGGGGGTATACATCAAGAGCTCGCCCAGGATGGAAAGGCTCCCAGAAAGATAGGGATCGGTGATCTTGCCAAAGCTATAGCACAGAGCAAGGTAATATTGCCCTTCGGGTGATTTATCATCGGAAAGCGGATACTCCAGATACAGCTTCTGCGCTTTCTCAAATGGCTTTTGATAGGGATATTCCAGTTTCACGCCCGGATCATCAAAATCGCTAAGATATTCTTCGTCGATGATCTTCAGAGTGCTGTCGATATCCATATCTCCATAGAGCCATATCATGCTGTTTGACGGATGGTAATACTTTTTGTGGAAAGCTTTGAACTTCTCATGTGTCAGTTGCGGAATGGCATCCGGATCTCCTCCGCTTTCAAAGCCATAGGGTGTATCCGGAAACTGTGCATGCTGACACATCCTGCCCATGATCCCATCGATCGAGGAAAAAGCTCCCTTCATCTCGTTGTAGACCACGCCACGATAGTTGATCTTGCCGCCCTCTTCAAAGAGCTCATAGTGCCAGCCTTCTTGATCCAGGATCTTCGGCTCCTCATAGATCCGAGGATGCAGCACGGCATCCAGATAGACCCTCATCAGATTGATAAAATCCTGATCATTGGTTGAGGCCACCGGATAGGAAGTCCAATCCGAAGAGGTCATGGCATTGATAAAAGTATTCAGACTTCCCTTGATCAGCTCCATAAAAGTGCCTTTTGCCGGATAGTTCTTGCTCCCGTTGAGCACCGAATGCTCCATGATGTGGGGGCATCCTGTGTCATCCTCAGGGATAGTCTTGAACGCAATATTGAACGCCTTGTTTGTGTCGTCACAAGCCATGTGAATCAAGTCCGCACCACTCTTGACGTGGCGATAGCGATTGTAAACAGTTCCTAATTCTTTGATCTCATGGCTCTGAACCAGCTCAAAACCATGCTTTGCCTGGGTTTTCTTCATCATTTTATCCTTGATATATTTTTTCTCAGATAAGCTTATAGCTCTTCAGCCCTGCTGTCAATCTCTCTCGGTTTGCCTCTTGCAATCTGCAGATTGGTGAGCGAAATTCCGCACGGATCTTGCCCATCATCGCCAAGGATTCCTTTGCCGGAATGGGATTTGTCTCGATAAACATCAGCTCATTGAGCAGTGCCAGATTCAGATGCTGCTCTGCCGCACGGGCAAAATCCCCATCCAAACAGCTCTGGATGTGTTCACTCATCAGCTTGGGTGCCACATTGGCTGTCACTGATATGCATCCTTTAGCGCCGATGGCCATCAAAGGTAGGTTCAGCGCGTCCTCCCCGCTCAGGAGAGAAAAATTCTTCGGTGCATCGCGGATAATGCAGCTTGCTTGTGTCAGATTCCCGCTGGCTTCCTTCACCCCAAGAATATTGGGGAAGTCCTTTGCCAAGCGCACGACGGTCTCTGCTGTGATATTCACTCCGGTGCGACCCGGAACGTTGTAGATCACGATCGGGATATCCACCTTCGTGGCAATTTCCCCAAAATACTCATACATCCCAGCTTGCGTAGGCTTGATATAATATGGCGTGATCACCAACGCTGAGTCCGCCCCCAATTCCTTTGCCTTGATCGTATTGGCAAGGCTTTGGGACAGGTTGTTTGTTCCTGTGCCGATCATCACCGGCAGTTTGCCACCGATCTTTTGCATGGCAAATCTCAGCACAGCTTCTTTCTCGTCCTGAGCAAGAGCGGCTGTCTCGGCGGTTGTACCCAAAAGCAAGATGCCATGAGTGCCTTCGTCCAGGTGATACCCGATCAAGGTTTCGAGGGCGTTCCAATCTATGGCCCCATCCTTAAAAGGTGTGACCAATGCGACGTATGATCCTTGCAACATGTGATCCTCCATGATCATGCGATGTTTAAAAAACTATTTCCATCAGCGCAAAACGCCTGATCTTTCCATTTATGACAATTATCCACTATCCAGATTTCCGTCAACACAAATGATCCCGAAGCTCTTCCATGATCTCCCCTCGTCTCTTTTTTGATACACTATGAAAGGGAATATCTCGCCGAATATGTATGTCCTGCAGTTCTTTGAGTATCTTTGAGGCGGGATGGTCCTGGAGCAAATGATGCCAGAGCTCGGCATATTCTTCCTTGTTCCAATACAGCGACAAGAGATGGGCATAAACGTCCAGTAGACATAGCTCATCATAGCTCAAAGCATCGGACGCCAGCACCTGATAGGGCGGATCCTCCAGCCAGATGTATCCCCGCTCCCGCGCTATCTCAAGCATCGGAGTATCCGGCAGAATCTTGAGCATGCCAAGCTGCACTGCAGCCGGCTCGCATGCACATAGCTCATCAAGAGATCTGATGACAGAGCCGAGATCCTCCCCCGGTAAACCGGCAATCAAATCAGCATGAATGCGCACTTTTGTCTTATCTTTGAGACGAATCATTGCTTTACGGGCTTTTTCCCAATCCGACTGTCGCCCGCAACGCGCGAGCACCTCGGGATTTGTGCTTTGGATGCCGATCTCAAAGCGAATCTTGCCCTCAGGGATCTTCTCCAGAAGCTCAAAATCCTCCTCATCCAAAAGATCCGGATAGATCTCAAAATGGGAGTCATGCTCCGGATTTTCCCGCAATATATAGCGGTATATCTCGTGAGCCAGATCCTTTTGCACATTGAAGCTGCGATCAATGAATTTGAGAGTGCGGGGCATCAGCTCTGCTAGTCGGCTCAGCTCAGAGATCAGCTTTGCCCTGTCATTCTGATTCAAGGGATCAAAGCGCGCCTCATGCCGATTATCGCAGGATGACAGACAATACACACAGCGATATGGACAGCCACGATATGCCTCATAATACACCAAATGATCTGCCAAGTGATCCATGTCCGAAGCTATGTAGGGAAAGGGAATATCTTTGAGGGGAATAGGCTCCGGCGGCTTTATCCGTGAAAAGCCAAATTGCTCAAGAGCCAGTGCCCGAAACGCCGCTTCACCGGTGCCAAGAATGACGTGGCATCTTTCGCGCCCTTCAAACTCAGCTGCTTCCGGACCGCCGACCACGAAGATAGTCCGCGGCATGATCTTGGAGATCTCACTTTGCAATCTGCTTAGGATCACCCGATTCCAGATGTAAGCTGAGAAGCAGATCACATCAGCTTTGTGGCGATATATCCCTTCCAGGATCTGCATAAAGGGCTCATTCATGCTAAATGATAGTAAGTCTTTTTCAAAATCAAGATCGCGAATCATCTCTCGCATGTAATACAAAGCAAGATTGGATTGGCTCCAGCTGCTATTCAGCGCCACAAAAACTATCTTTTTCATCTAGTCACTTTTTGCAAATCTCATAGATAAGTCAAGCGAAATCATCAAGACTCAAATGCTTTTTTCGGAGCATCAGTTCTGCATAATCGGCGATAATCCTCACAGTTTTAGCATTCTAAGTGCTTGAAAAACATGGCGTCCTCATGCCCCCCTCACCGGTCGCTCACCGGTCGAGCGTGCAAGCGGTGAGAAAATAAGGACTTACGGCTTTTAGATATTTGTTGAGCTGCCAGCATAATGTGAAGGATTTTGTGCTTCTTTTTGGTAACCAGATCGCACTCTTGTCTCCGCGAAATTTGTAATTGCCACAATATCATGGACTGCTTATATTATATGGGAATTATGAGTTTTCTGTGGCTATAACTACTTCTTGCTTTTATCTGGGAGGATTATGAGAATAAGCGCGGTCAACACCAAGGGATTTGCTTCTGCTCAGAGAGCTGGATTCCCCTTTAGACAGGTGTTTAGTGTATTAGTTTTGCTCTTTGCTTTCTCCCTTTTAAGCGCTAAGGATCACATAATCCGAGTGGGAATCTATCACAATCCCCCAAAAGTTTTCGTGGACGAGCATGGCAATCCTGCCGGGATTTTTGTGGATATTATTGAGGAAATTGCCCGAAGCGAGGGCTGGAGCTTGGGATGGTATCCTGGATCCTGGGAAGAAAATCTTCGGCTCTTATCCTCAGGCGAGCTGGATCTCATGCCGGATGTGGCTTTTAACGAGGAACGTGCTGAGCTCTATGATTTTCATCAGAGCCCGGTCCTGGTATCCTGGTCACAACTCTTTAGCCGCAAAGATCTCAGGATTAGGACCTATACCGATCTGGATGGGCTTGTCATAGCAGTGCTCAAGAACTCCGTGCAAGAGAGCATCTTGGAAGAAGTGGTGTCGGGCTTGGGGATCAATAGTCGGTTTTTGAGACTTGATAGTTTTGACGAAGTCCTAGACAGCGTGGAAGACAAAGATGCGGATCTTGCTGCCACGAGTGTTTTCTTTGGCAGGATGAACGCCAAAGAGCATAGGCTTGTGGAGTCGCCTCTGATATTTAATCCATCAAACCTATATTTTGCAAGTCCAAAAGGGAAGAATCAAGATCTTCTTAGCGCCATTGATCGGCATCTTGAACTCATGAAGTCAGATTCTGAATCGGTATATTTCAGCAGTTTGCAGCATTGGACACCCGAAGCTCGAAAATGGGAACTCCCGGTGTGGATCTTGATCTCCATCATACTTTTAGGAATGACTCTGGCAATCACCATCGCCGGAAGCATCATACTCCGACATCAGGTCCGTCTGCGAACCAATGAGCTTCGCCGGACAAATCAAGAGATGGAGCTCAGGATCGAAGATCGCACTGAGGAGCTGGGATTTGCTCTCAGGCAGGCACAGGTAGCGGATATGCTCAAATCGGCGTTTTTGGCGACCATGTCACATGAGCTTCGCACTCCGCTAAATTCCATTATAGGCTTTACTGGCATCCTATTGCAAAAGCTGCCGGGTGAGATCAATCCCGAGCAAGAGAAGATGCTCAAGATCATCCAGACTAGCTCTCGACACCTTTTATCTCTCATCAATGATGTCTTGGATATCTCAAAGATTGAAGCAGGTCAATTGGAGCTCAGGCTATCGGATGTAAATCTACAGACGACTTTGGAGAAAGTGATCGGCTTGGTGAGCCTTCAAGCAGAAGAAAAAGAGCTGGATCTCAAGCTGGAAATGATGACCCGGAATGTCTTTATCAAGGTGGATCAAAGGCGCTTTGAACAGGTGCTCTTGAATCTGCTCAGCAATGCCATCAAATTCACCGACAAAGGCTCGGTGACATTGATCTCTGAAAAGAAAGAGAATACACTGCGCATCACGGTCAAGGACAGTGGCATTGGCATCCCCGAAGATAAGCTCGATGCCCTGTTTATGCCGTTCCAGCAGATTGATACCGGGCTAAACCGAAAGTATGAAGGCACCGGACTGGGGCTTTCTATCAGCCAAAAACTAATCCGCCTGATGGGTGGAGACATCACCTTGGAAAGCAAGATCAATCAAGGCAGCAGCTTCCACATCTGCCTGCCGCTTGATCAGGAGAAACATGATGAGTAAACTGGTCTTGATCATTGAAGACAATAGAGAAAACTACTATCTCATGCGCTATCTCTTGGAGCATCATGGACTGCGAGTGATCGGAGCTGATAGCGGATGGATGGGAATTGAGATGGCAATCTACAATAAACCGGATATCATATTGTTGGATATCCAACTCCCGGAAATGGATGGATATAGCGTAGCCCGCAGAATTCGATCCAATCCCGAGATCAAAGACATCCCAATCGTGGCAGTGACCTCATACGCAATGGTGGGGGATAAAGAACACGCTCTTGCCGCGGGAGCAAATGCTTATATCGAAAAACCGATCAATCCGGATAGCTTTGCGGATGAGATCCTTGAGTACTTAGAAGATTTTAGGAGCGATGATGAAGATCCTGTGCGTTGACGACAAAACTGAGAACCTATATATGATAGAATCCCTGCTCACCCCACTCGGGTATCAGTGCATACGAGCCACAAACGGTAAAGAGGCTCTTGACTTGCTGCAAGACGCCAAGGTAGATCTGATCATCAGCGACATCCTGATGCCGATCATGGATGGCTTTAGCCTCTGTCGAACGATCCGCAAAGATCCGAGCCTTAATCACATCCCATTCATCATCTTCACTGCAACATACACCGGAGAACAAGATGAAGATTTGGCTCGCAAGATCGGCGCTGATGACTTCATCGTGAAGCCCTGTGAGCCCAACATCTTTGTTGAGCGAGTGCAGGAAGTCATGGAAAGCATGTCTTCAGAAAATGCCGGCCCAAACCGCGAAATCGAAGATGAGAAGACCGTATTGAAGCTCTATAATGAGCGCTTGGTGCGTAAGCTGGAGCAAAAGATGGTCGAGACTGAAGAGGAGATTCAACAACGTAAAAAGGCGATGGCAGCTCTCCAGCGCAGCGAGGATATCCTCAAGACTACGCAAGCATTGGGCAAACTCGGGGGCTGGGAATATGATGTCCAAAATGACTCTATGTATTGGACAGAAGAAATGTATCACCTCCACGACGCAGATCCCGAGTCCGATGATATCAGCGACTTGGTGGCAACGAGTATCAAAGGCTTTCCCGATGACAAGCGACAATTACTGCTCCGAGCTATGGAAAACATGAGAAAGAGAGCTGAAAGCTATGAGATTGAAAGCTGGTATACCACGCAAAAAGGCCGCAAGATCTATGTGCGAGCCGCGGCTATACCGGAGACTGTCGATGGTAAACTGGCCAAAGTGATCGGAACATTCCAAGATCTCACAGAAGCAAAACAAGCAGAAATTGCCAAACACGAACTCGAAGAGCAATTGCGACAAGCCCAGAAGATGGATTCCATCGGACAATTGGCAGGGGGTGTGGCGCACGACTTTAACAATGTGCTCACCGTGATCTTAGGCTATGCTGAGGAAATCCTAAACAACCTGCATTCAAATGACCCCTTAGCAGCGGACATCAATGAGATCCTAAACGCCGGACTCAGAGCATCCAGCCTTACCCGGCAATTGCTTACCTTCAGCAGAAAACAAGTGATCAAGCCGCAATTGGTCGATATCAATGCCTGCATCACAAATCTTCATAAGATGCTCATGCGCCTTATCGGCGAAGATGTGGAGTTTGAGCTGTCCTTGGGAGATCATCTTCCTTACATCTGGGCTGATATCGGGCAAATCGAACAAGTTATCATGAATCTAGTCATCAATGCCAGAGAAGCTATGCAGATGGGAGGAGTGCTTACAATTACGACTTTCGAGCATCGCACAAATCCCGACTTCCGCGAAAGACATCCCTTCATCGACAAAGAACACTACCTCGTGCTGAAAGTGCAGGATACAGGCTGTGGCATGGATGCCGAGACCAAGGAGCATATCTTTGAACCCTTCTTCACTACAAAGGGTCCCGGAAAAGGGCATGGCACCGGATTGGGATTGCCCACTGTCTACGGCATCGTCCGACAAGCCGGCGGACACATTCACGTCGAGAGCAAACCGGGACGCGGCACAAGCTTTGTGATCATGATACCTGCGTCAAAAGAGAAGCCCGGCTCTCAGATGCAAGACATTAATCCTAAGATGACACAGGGGAATAGCGAGCTTGTGCTCATCGTGGAAGACGATAACTCCATCCTGGATCTCACCGGTAAGATCATCAGCAAAATGGGATACAAAGTGTCTCTGGCTAAAAGTGCCGATCGAGCCATGGAGATGATCGAAGATGAAGGACTGCGTCCGAGAATCCTGATCACAGATGTGGTCATGCCCGGATTAAGCGGGGTCGAGCTCGCCACGATCGTTCGGGTAAAACACCCCCAGATAGGCATCATCCTTATGAGTGGATACGCCGGCGATATCGTCGCCAAATATGGAGACATCCAACCCGATATTCCCTTCATCCAGAAGCCATTCTCTAAGACAGAGATGGCAAAGCTCATCCAAAAGGTGATGACAGATACTGCCAATCTGCAGCCCTAGCTCGGCAAAGAACTTACTCGAAGAACTCCTTCAGGGAATCCTCTGCGCTTACTAGGACCCAGCGTTTGCTGTCCTCAAAGCCAAATTCAAGGCGAAGCGTCTCGTAGGGCAGGATCTCTTGGGCAAGTCGCGGCCACTCAATGACCGTGATCCCGCTTTCTATCATATCGAGCACCCCCAGATCCATGAGTTCATCCTCAGTCTTGAGTCTGTAAAGATCCAAGTGATAAAGGGGGAAGCGGCCACAATGATATTCCTTAAGCAGCACAAACGATGGGCTGTCTATCTCTTCAGTGATCCCCAGGAAGGAGCCCAAGGCCTTCACGAAGAAGGTCTTGCCGCTGCCTAGGTCGCCCGATAGTGGCACGACCGAGCCGGGACCCAAAAGCGGTGCAATGTAGTGCGCAAGATCGATTGTATCTTGCTCTGATGTAAGATCTATCTTTTTGCTCATTTCTTCTCCTTTGCAAAAAGCCCCAAAAGCCACCATCCCCAGCCTAATGTGGAGATCAAGGGTATCTCTCGGGGCTCACTCGACATATGTGTCAGTCCTAAAGAAATGCTAGAGCAAAAAGGCAGTTTGGCAATGAGAATCTTAGCTTCCCGGGATGTTTACTGCCCTCTTCTTGGCTGCAAGAGCTTCTGCATGATCTGCAAATCAGCACGCGCCGGTCTTAGAAGCGCTGCAAAGCCAAAGCCCTCTCCTATCGCCAATTGAGCCAGATACCACGCTCCATATACTATGTAGGAAATACTTGACGCCAGCGCCGCTCCGGCTATACCAAGCCGTGGGATCAGGATGAAGTTTGCCCCCAAGTTTATAGCAAATGCGATGATGGTGATATACAGATGAATCTGCGGCTTTCCCTGAGCGTAAAACCAGGGAGAGGCAATCTTCGGCACGCAGGCAAAGAGTATCCCGGGCAGAAGGATCAACATTGCAGGAGTCGCGCCGGAATAGGCAGTGCCATAGACAATCGGGATCAAGAAGCTGCCAAACACGCCCACTATCGCCAGTCCCAGGCAGATGTAGAGGCTCAGGCGTACTGTTTGAGCGGTGAGCCTGCTGCCGTCATCATCGGGAGGAAGGTTGTAGAGCCTGCCGATGAGAGCACCGGTGATGGACACCGGAAGCAGAAAGAGTAATTCCGCGATTGTCACCGCTATGCTGTATACACCCAGATGGGAGATATCCCAGTACTGCCGGATCATGATCTGGTCGATTCGCAGCTGCAGGAAAGCAAAGAGAGCCGACCACCATCCAAATGCTCCATACTTTAGCTCCGCTTTGATCACGGGCAAGGAGATCAGTGCCAAATAGCTTTCTTTGAGGCTGACGTGGATTAAGATCAGCCACAAGAGCATCCCCAGTGCATTCAGATAGAAGAAGCTCAGCGGCGTAAGGATGCCAAATATCCAAAACGCAAAGATGGACAAGCTGCGGAGACTAAAGACGACGATGCCGATCTTGTTGTTTTTAATGATCTTCTCATCCCCGGTCAGCCAAGCTTGATGATGCATGGTGAAGATGGTGGAAACCATCAAGGTCAGACCACCCAGGATGAACCAGATGTCGTAGCTTTGAAGGATCCATCCAAAGCGCCAGGGCAGCGCCACCAAGATCACCAAAAGGACACAGAAGATGCCTAGGACATTCATGTTTGAGCTATAGATGGCTGTCCTTTCGAAGCCGCTTTTCTTCTGAAAATATGCTACAGCCGAGTTTATTCCGAAGCTGCCAAAGGTTCCTAATATATTGAATATAATAAGGATATACGCCACATATCCCTGTCCGGACGGCCCCAATGCCCTAGCCACGAGCACACCCGCCATGACCCCAAAGACGAGTTTATATATCTGGGTTGCCAGATTGTGTCCGATGTTTTTGCCGTAGCCCATCTGCCCTGTCAGAAGATCTCTACTTGGTCATCCAAGGGACTAACGCCCATGTGTCTATAGGCTTTGTGCGTAGCCTTACGCCCGGAAGCAGTGCGTTCCAGAAAGCCCTGCTGCACCAAATAGGGCTCAAAGATCTCCTCGATCGTGCCGGCATCTTCACCGATGGCGGTCGCGATGGTTTTAAGCCCCACGGGTCCGCCCCGATAGTTTGTGATGATAGTGTTTAATATGCGTTTATCCATCTCATCCAAGCCTTCATGATCGACCTGCAGCATGGACAAAGCGGAAAGCGCAATATCCAAGGTGATCGTCCCATTCCCGCGGATCTGCGCATAGTCTCGCACTCTCCGGAGGAGTCGATTGGCGATGCGGGGAGTGCCTCTGCTACGTCGTGCCAGCTCCATAATGCCGTCTTCTTCTGCTGGCACGTCCAAGAGCTTTGCAGAGCGTCTTAGGATCTGCATGATGGATGGCATGTCATAATAGTCCAGCCTCAGGACGATCCCAAAGCGATCCCGCAAGGGAGGCGTGAGAAGTCCTGCCCGGGTGGTAGCCCCGATCAAAGTAAATGGCTCGATCGGGATCTTCAGAGTTCTGGACGAAGGCCCGCTATCCAAGATGATCTCCATCTCATAATCTTCCATCGCCGGGTAGATATATTCCTCGATCACATGTGACAGGCGATGAATCTCGTCGATAAAGAGCGCTTCATGTCTGCCGAGGTTGGTCAGGATTCCTGCCAGATCAGAGGGCTTCTCGATGACGGGTCCGCTGGAAACAGTGATATTAACGTCCATCTCGCGAGCAATGATGGATGCCAGGGTGGTCTTCCCCAATCCGGGAGGGCCATAGAATAGCACGTGATCCAGGGGTTCTTTGCGCAGTTTTGCCGCTTGAATACTGATATCCAGCAGCTCTTTGATATGCTCTTGACCGATGAAGTCCGAAAGGGTCTTGGGTCTCAGCGCTCGGTCAAAATCCTTATCTTCTGTTTGTGGGCTTGGGTTGTTTATTCTTTCCAGCATATGATTCCTTTAATGCAAGATCCCCAATAGCTTGCGTATCTGAAGATGCCAGACCATCCACGCTGCTTCCCAGACGATGCGACGACTCATCTTGGAGACCCCATTGAGCCTCTCAGTAAAGATGATCGGGACTTCTTTGATGCGATATCCCTTCACCCAAGCGCGGAAGTTCATCTCGATCTGAAAGGCATAGCCATCAGAGAGAATCTTGTCCAGATTGATCGATTCCAGCACCTTGCGGTGGAAGCATTTGAAGCCTCCGGTGGGATCCTTGATCGGCATCTTGGTGATGATGCGCACATACTTTGAGGCAAAATAGCTGATTAAAAGCCGACGAAACGGCCAATTGATGATATTCACTCCGTTTGAGTAGCGGGAGCCGATCACGAGATCATATTTTTGAGCAGCTTCCAACAAGCGCGGCAGATCCTCGGGATTGTGCGAAAAATCCGCATCCATCTCCAAGATATAGTCATAGCCTTTCGCGATGGCATATTTGAATCCCGTGACATAGGCGGAGCCCAGCCCCATCTTGCCGGGACGCTCGATGATATGCAGCCTGCTTTCTGTCTCCATGATCTTTTTGACTGCTCTGCCGGTGTGATCGGGACTATTGTCATCCAGCACAAGGATCTCCAAGAAGGAGCTTTGTTTCAAGACAATCCCGATAAGGCGTTCGATATTTTCTATCTCATTGTAAGTAGGGATGATGACTAGGGCTTTCATGGCTATTTATCCAGATTGTTCTCTAAAAGTTGTTGCTTTGGCACTTCTCGGAAATCTCGCGCCGGATTTCCCAGCACTATACGTGCAGGTTCCACATCTCTGCTCACGACCGCACCCGCTGCCACAGTGCCATCTTCACCGATGATCTTCCCGGGCAGGATGGTGGCATTGACCCCGATGCGCGAGCCTCTTTTCATCGTGATTCCTTTGAAGTAATCATAGCGCTTGGGATCACGCGCCATGTAGTTGTCATTACTTGTTGCGACGCAAGGGGCTACGAAGCAGTAATCCTCCACACTGGAATAGGCTGTGATATAGCTGTTTGTCTCAAACTTGTTGCGGTCACCGATCTTCACGTAGTTTTCGATGCAGCAATTTCGCCCTATGATATTGAGGCTGCCGATCTCGACATTCTCACGAACTGTCGCCAGATCCGCAATCAGATTGCGCTCGCCGATCTCAGCTTGAGCATAAATCGTCACGTGAGCGCCGATCTGACAAAAACTTCCGATCCGCGCGGGCTTGAGATTCTCCGGCACCTTAAAAATGCTCCTTGGAGACGAGAGCGGCTTCTTGCCGATTACCGTGTTGTCGTCAATGCGCACATTGTCGCCTATGACGCTATTCTCATGAATCACCACATTGTGCCCGATTAGACATCCAACACCAATCTCCACATTGTCCAAGATCACTGCATTATGCCCCAAAACCGTGTCTTTGCCAAGCTTGGCGCTATCGCTGATATACTGCATCGTCATACCTCCAGTATCTTAGACCATTTTTTTACTCGACAAGGATTAAGGCAAGCAAAAAAATGGCTATAAAGGATTATGGGAGAAAAAAGATGCAAGATTGGATCCAAAAACATCTCACAGAACTGGCAGTTAGAGGTAAGAGCCCAAAGACCATCGATGCCTATCGCATTGACTTGATGCAGTTTTTAAGATACATTGAGCAATCTCGCCCAAACCCTTGCGTCACCCAAATCACCGCAACAGATGTGCGCGGTTTTCTCGTCTGGCTCTCCCAAAAACAAGACGGAAATCGCACTCTGTCCAGAAAACTCTCAGCTTTGGCATCTTGGTTTCGCTTTCTGAAGATCCATGGAGCCATCCAGGCAGACCCGATGCGCCGAATCCGGCGGCCCAAATTCGAGAAGAAACTGCCCAAATTCTTTTCTGAGAAAGACATGGAGACCCTTATGCGGATTCCGGATACGGACAATCACCTAGGACTCCGCAATCGCGCCATCTTCGAGATGCTCTATAGCTGTGGCCTGCGCCTCATGGAGCTTTCCGGACTCAGACTTATGGATGTCGATCGCCATAAAAAGCTCATCCGCGTAACCGGAAAAGGAAATAAGCAGCGCATCATACCAATCGGAGATCCGGCACTTAATGCCTTGGATGAATATCTCAAGATCCGCCCCCGGCTCGCCAAGGAAAACAGCTCGGACAAGATCTTCCTCACTCACACCGGCAAAGACTTTGATCCGCGCCAGCTAAACAAAATACTGGGCAGATACATCGATCTCATTGCCAAAGAAAAGGGATATTCGCCCCACACCATCCGCCACTCTTTTGCCACTCACCTGCTCTCTAGGGGCGCTGACCTACGCGCGATTCAGGAGATGTTGGGTCATTCCGAGCTATCCACGACGGAGCTCTATACTCATCTCAGCCTGGAAGACATCAAATCCGCCTATGAAAAAGGACATCCCCGCAGCGGAGAATAGATATTGTCCATCCCTATAGCTTAGATTATCATCCCAAAAATCGGCAAGAGATTCATCTCCCAAAAACCTCATACTTGAGCTCATAATATCACTTTTTCAGCGTTTTTTAGCTTTCTAAGTACTTGAAAAATATGGCTTCCTCATGCCTTGCTCACCGGTCGCTCACCGGTCGGATGAGCAAGTGGTGAGAAAATAAGGACTTACGGCTCTGGTAAATTTCACTCAACAGAGGCTATTGCTTACACAATTCCCGAGCCCTTTTGGCGTGATTTCGTCCATGCCGGCACAAAATATTCTCGCGATCTCAGCTTGTGCCTGACCAAATCTGCGCAAAATCTAATGAGCCTCATACCAATCTTTGCCTATCCCGATATCCACCTCCAGACTGATCTTCTGCCTATACTCATTCGGCAGAGCATTTTCCATCTCTGTCCTGATGAGTTCTTGGGCTTTGGCCAACTTGCTATGATGCACCTCAAAGACCAGCTCATCATGAACTTGCATGATCATGCGGATATTATTGTCCGAGGAGATCTTGGCATCGAGGCTGAGCATGGCGCGCTTGATGAGATCCGCTGCGCTTCCTTGAATGGGCATATTGACTGCCACTCTTTCCGCTTCACTGCTGGTGCCTTTATTTTTGCTATAGATGCCGGGGAGCTCCAAGATTCTTCCAAAGATGGTGCGGGCTCTACCCTCGGCTTTGGCACTAGCTATGCAACGAGCCTTGAAATCGCTGATGGCGGGAAACTGGGCGAAATACTGCTCTATCATATCTTTGGCTTCTGTTTGAGATATCCCGATCTCCCGAGCCAACTTACGCTGTCCCATGCCATACATCAGGCCAAAATTGATGGTCTTTGCGGCGCGACGCATATCGGGAGTGACGTCATCCAGCTCGACATGGCGAATCTGCGCGGCGGTCTGCTTGTGAATATCCACCTTGTTTTGAAAGCTCCTTAGCATCATCTCATCGCCGGACATCAATGCCAAAAGTCGCAGCTCGATCTGAGAATAGTCTGCGGCCAGGATCCGATAATCCTCGCTTTGAGCAACGAAGGCTTTGCGGATCTCGCGTCCCAGTTTTGTGCGGATGGGGATGTTTTGCAAATTGGGGTTTGTGGAAGAGAGTCTGCCTGTGGATGCGACGCATTGATTAAAAGAGGAGTGGATACGATTTGTGTCCGGATTAACCAGCTTTGGCAAAGCGCTGACATACGTGTTTTCAAGCTTTACCAATTGACGATAGTCGATGATCTTGCGGGCGATCTCATAGTCCTCTGCCAGGGCTTCCAAGACCGAGTTATCGGTCGAATATCCACTTTTAGTCTTCTTTTTGGCAGGGAGCGACATCTCTTCAAAGAGCAGCTTCGCCAATTGCTGTGTGCTATTTAGGTTAAAGTCATAGCCTGCCAGCTCATAGATCTCTTCGGTGAGGCGCTTGATCTGGAGATTGAGATTGTGTGAGATATCAGAAAGGATCTCTTTGTCGATGCTCACGCCATTGTCTTCCATCTTCATCAAGACCGGCATCAAGGGGAGATCCAGATCGTAATACACTGATTTGGCGGGGCTTTGCTCCAGTTTCTCTCGATAGATCTCAGCCAGCATGTAAGCTGCCCAAGCATCCTCCGCGGCATAGAAGCAGGCATCTTCGGGACTGATGAGATCCATTGAGGTCTGCTTTTTGCCCTTACCCAGAAGCAGGGTGATCGGCATCATTTCGTAGCTAAGCTCTTTTTGTGCGCAACTGTCCAAAGAAAAGCTATATGATCCCGCATCTAGGACATATGCCGCTATCATAGTATCAAAAAAAGGCGCGGAGATATCAAGGCCGTGTCTTGCCAAGACCTGAATGTCATATTTTAGATTGTGCCCGATGATCTCTTTGCCCTCCAATGCTTTGGCGAGGCTTTTCAGCACTTGTTCCTGCTTTAGATTCTCTGCCATTTGGTGCCCAAGAGGGATATAATACGCCCTAGTCGCATCCACACAAAGCGAAATGCCCACCAAGGCAGCGTTGCGGGCATCCAAGGCATCCGTCTCAGTATCAATGCTCACACGGCTCGCGGAATTGATCTTATCTAGGAGAGCAGAGAAATTTGAGGCGATCAACAGCTCTGCTTCAAAGCGCTTGCTTTGGGGCTCCTCGGGCGGAGAACTTGGCCTCTCAGAGTCAAAGATATCTGCTTGTTGCTCGCCCAATTCCGGATCTGTATCCTCTGTGGGGAAGCGCGCTTCTATCTTGCGAAGCAGGCTATTGATCTCCATCTCTTTGAGCAGAGGCAGAGCATTGCGCAATTGCTGAGCCTCAAAGTGCAGTTCTTTGGTATCCGGCAGAGGAAGATCAGCATCTCTTACAATGCGTGCCAAGTGGCGAGAGAGGAAGGCATTGTCTTTGTTTTCGATCAGTTTCTTTTGATACTTAGCGGGGAGCTGTGGGACGTGCTCATAGATCTCATCGAGAGTGGCAAATTGGTTTAGCATGGCTTTGGCAGCCACCGGTCCTATGCCTCGAACTCCGGGGATATTGTCCGAGCTATCTCCCACAAGAGCAAGATAATCAACAAACTGCTCGGGAGTCACGCCATACTTGGTGACAACAGCCTCAGCATCGGTGAAGCTGTCCTTCATGGGGTCATATAGGCTGCTGTGTGTGTCAATGAGCTGACAGTAGTCTTTGTCACTCGTGACATAGATGACCTGATATTCGCCTTTGAAGCGCTCTCCCATGGTGCCCAAGGCATCATCTGCCTCATATCCGTCCGCGCCGATCTGAGGGATCTTCAGAAGATCAAAGAAGTGGATCACCGGCTGGATCTGTGAGGCAAGATCATCCGGCATGGGTGGCCTGTTTGCCTTATATTCCTTGTAGTCCTTGTGCCTGAATGTGGGTGCCTTTCGATCAAAGGCTATAGCCAGATATTCTGCATTCATCTTATCGATCAGGGTTATAAAAGAATTTATCACGCCAAAAATGGCAGAGGTATTTTCCCCGCGGCTGTTGATCAGGGGATTGCGGATAAAGGCAAAATATGCCCGATAGAGAAGCGCTGTGCCGTCTATCAGATAGAGCTTCTTCATGATTGCACCACCTTTGTTAGTGTGTTGAGCTTCGGCTGTGATCGCCACTTACGCCATCCCTTGGGATGACAGCAAAAGCCACAGACGCCATCCTCAATCCCGGGCGCTATTTGTCCAGCAATATCTGTCTTGGTGGCTTGGGATCTTCGCTTGGAGTACAGTCCCTGCATAGCGTGGATCTTTCGATTTGACAATCATGCAAATCTATCTATATTACATAGATTAGACACACTGTAACGTGGCACAGAATTACTCCCAACTACAAGGAGGTAGTTATGACAAGGCAGACTTATCGCAAGATTGGTTTTCTTCTTGCTATCTTTTCCATCTTTATCCTCTCTTCATGTAGCAAAGACAAGGATAAGACAACTACTCCATCCATGAACTTCGGAGTCGTGGCGGGGACAGTCTACTCCCCCGGAAAGGCGGTATTACCCGGAGTCACGGTTTCCATCGGAGATCAGTCCACCACCACAGGACAAAATGGACAGTATATCCTTAGCGGGATTGCGCCGTCAAGCAAGGTGCAGGTCAATTTTGCCATGGAAGGTAAGATCCCCACTCAAAAGATCATTAGCGTCGAAACAGACAGAACCAGTAGAGTGTCTGCCACTCTCTTTACTGCATATGTGTCAGTACATAGCGGCATGGAGCACATCGTCATTGATAGCGGGGTGACCATTGATATCCCGCCGACAACACTCGTAGATGCAGATGGCAATCCCTTTATGGGAGCTGTCAGAAGTGAAGTGCGATTCTTTGATCCCACTTTGCCCGAATGCTTGGACGCCTTCCCGGGAACATTCTCAGGTATCCAGACGGACGGGACTGAGACTATGTTTGAATCCTACGGCTTCTTCTCAGCAAGTTTCCGGGATGCCTCAAACTCAGAAAGACGCCTGCAAATAGCCGAAGGAGAGGAAGTCAGCGTCACTGCTCCCATCCCATACTCGCTTCAGGCAAATGCTCCGGACATCATGCCTTTGTGGTATTACGACGATGAAACAGGCAATTGGTATGAAGAAGGCTTCGCCACCAAGGTAGGCAATCGCTATGAGGGAACTGTCAGTCACTTCTCTTATTGGAACTTTGACCATCCGGTTCAGATTGACGAGCAATCTACCATAACCGGCAAAGTAGTGACTGACGATGGCGAACCCATTGGCGGAGCTCAAGTAGTGGCAACAGGGATCTCCTACTCCGGATACACAAATACATATACGGATAGCCAGGGAAACTTCAGCATCTCCGTCAAAGCTAATGCACAGATCAAGCTGCAGGCATTCTCCGGCACCAATCTCTCATTCTTTAGCCCTGCCATCGATACCCCTGCAGCAGGTGGGAGCTTGGAAGTGGCTGATTTGGTCATCACAAACCAAGACTTTCAGATCATGGGAAGCTTGGTGGATACCCAGGGGAGTCCCTTGAGTGGATATGGAAGATTGTCGCAAATGAGTCCCCCCTCTGGAGAGTATGGCATGAATGTTTGGATAAGTTGCGAAGATGACGGAAGCTTCTTGGCAACCACCCAATCCATCTCCAGCATGACAAGCTTCAATGTGATGTTTATGCTTGAAACCAGAGGCAGCTTGTATTCTGCAGCGATCCCCTTCCTTGTCCCTCAGCCCGGTAATGTTTGGGATTTTGGGGAGGTCGTGATGCGCCCGGGCGGAAACCTGACAGGAAGATTCAAAGATAATGATGGGAACTTCATCTCGAATGCGTGGGTATCAATCATGGAAGAAGGAGGGCAGTCCGAAGAGAACTACTACTCTGCTAGCACCGATGAAAATGGATATTTCACCATCTCCGGTCCCCCAAACACCACTATCAGAAACATGGTTGCCTTTTATTGGGGCGATAATGCGAATATGAAATCCGGATCTTTCACACTAAACTTCCCCGCATCCGGACAGACCAGAAACCTGGGCACGATCACTCTATATCCTCTACCGGAATAGACAGATAGGCCTATCAACAATATGGCGGCTGGGACACGGTCGCCATTTTTGATTTGGAAGCTTGTGAGAAGGCTGACAAGCTCTCAGATATCATGCATTGGAAATAGGGGGAAAATCTGTCGTAGGTTTTTTGCGTTTTTGCTTGACAGTCTTAAGCGCTATCAAAACTGTGAGAATATAGGTTTTTTGTAATTTTAACTGCGAAAACACAGCGTAAGATACATATTTTTAAGAGGTAAGGATGTCCATATTTGATTTCTTCGGCATGATGGCAAACGACATAGCAATAGACTTGGGTACGGCAAATACTCTTGTATACAAAAAAAACAGCGGCGTGGTCATTGATGAACCATCCGTCGTCGCAGTTTCCACAGACAGCAGAAAGATCATCGCCATCGGCCAACAAGCGAAGGTGATGCTCGGGAAAAACCCCGATGAAGTGCGCGTGATCAAACCCCTCAAAGATGGCGTGATTGCAGACTTCCAAGTGACAGAGCTGATGCTGCGTAATCTGATCATGCGAGCCCAGAAGAAGCGTCTCTTGGTGCGTCCCCGCGTGATAGTCTGTGTGCCATCAGGGATCACCGAAGTGGAAAAAAGAGCCGTGCGAGACAGCGCTCTGCATGCCGGAGCTCGGGAAGTACATCTCATCTCCGAGCCGGTGGCGGCTGCAATTGGCGCTGATCTTCCGATCGATGAAGCCTGTGGAAACATGGTCATGGACATCGGCGGCGGCACCTCCGAGATTGCCGTTATATCCCTATCGCACATTGTGGTGCACAATAGCATCCGCGTTGGTGGAGATAAGATTGACAACGACATCATCAGTTACCTTCGCAAAAAGAATAACCTCCACGTTGGTCTGCAAACCGCCGAGAAGATCAAAGTAACCGTGGGAAGTGCTTATCCGCTCAAGCAAGAGCTGAGCATGGACGTTCGCGGAAGAGACATCGTCTCAGGATATCCCGTGACCATCAAGATCTCCTCAGAAGAGATTCGTGAAGCGATCTCCGAGACGGTCTCCACGATGATCGATGCTATCAAGCGCCTCTTTGAACGCACTGCTCCGGAGCTATCAGCGGACATCGCCGAACGCGGCATCTTCCTCACCGGAGGAGGAGCTCTTCTCAAGGGACTCGATGAGAAGATCCGCAAGACGGTCGACCTCCCGGTGCATGTCGTGCCGGATCCCTTGGAATGTGTAGTCAAAGGCGCAGGAATGGTGCTCGATGATGTAGACCGCTATCGGCAGGTCTTGATCAAGAAGATAGAAGACTAGCTAGATAAGGCTTTGGTGATGAAGACCCCAGCTTTATATGCATGAACAGAAAGTATCTTTTGCCGGCACTATTGATTATCTTTTCGGTCATCATGTTGATCGGAGACGAAGCCGCGCGCATTGCCAGAGCATCCTTCTTTGGGCGTAGTCTCTTTTTCCCTTTTGTTCATTCACTAAAGACCATCGAATCAAACCGGAGCCTGAGAGAGCAGAGCTTCCTGCTCCGCAACAGCCTAACCGAAAGCACCCTGCAAAACCTCGCCTTGCAAAACCAGATCAAGGAATATGTAGGGGAGTCCACCATCACTTTTGCCACGCCCGGAGTGACCTTTGAGCTTGCCGAAGTAATCGGCTATTCAGGTCAGTTTCAAGAGCGTAATCTGATCGTAAACAAAGGCAGGATGCACGGCATAGCAGCCGGGTCCGCCGTGATCTCGGGCAATGGAATCGTGGGCAAGACCATCAGCGTGACCGATACGTACAGCATCATCTTGCCCTTCTCGAATCCCCGCTTTCAAGTGCCCGTAATGGATAAGCGAACCAGTGTTCAGGGCATCCTGCAATCCGATATTGCCGGCAATGTGTCCATGAATCTGGTGCGCATCGGATCTGAAATCGCCACCGGGGATACGATCGTCAGTTCCAATCTCTCGCGGCTCTTCCCCAAGGGATACCCCGTGGGAACAATCAACCGCATCCGAGAATCAACCGACAACCTCTTTATCAGTGCCGAGATCAGCCCATTCACCTTGGTGGAAAACCTCGAACACGTATACATCCTCAAAGAAAGGAGCAGTAATGACAACTAAGCACAAAAACCCCGTTATCACGATCTATGGACATGACTTTGAGCGGATCCCCATCAAGACAAAGATCCTCGGGCCGGAAGACGACATGGCTCAGATCATCCTAGACTACGCCAAACCACTCATGCAAGACGGGGACATCCTCACCATCAGCGAGAGTCCGCTTGCCATCACGCAAGGAAGAGCGATCCCGGTGCAGGATATCAAGGTGGGAATCTGGGCTAGGATTCTCTCCCGATTTGTGGCAAAAGTTCCCTATGGCATCGGACTTCGTGCGCCCACAAGCATGCAATGTGCGATAGATGAGACCGGGCTCTTCCGGATTCTTCTGGCTGCCAAGATTGGTGCGATCTCAAAGCTCTTTGGACGCAAGGGGGATTTCTATCGCGTGGCGGGCATGCAAGCTGCTTTGGTAGATGCCGCCAGCACTTCTCCCGTCCCTCCCTATACAGAGACGGTAATCAAAGGTCCCAAAGATCCAATGGGCGAAGCTCTCCGGCTCAGCTCCGTTTTGGAGCATCCTGTAGCTATCATGGACATCAATGACATCGGCGGCAGCTGGATGATCGGTGGTGCCGGAGGAGTAAGCAAGGACTTCATCGAAATGGCTATGAAAGACAATCCCCAAGGGCAGGCAGATGAGCTGACTCCCCTCTGCATTGTTCGGAGGCTGGCAAACTAGAATGTGGCGCAAAGGGATGCTTTCCTTTTTGAGCGGCTTGCTCTTTTTGTATGCTCAAGTGCTGTTTATGCCGGCATTGGCGATTGCACAGATCACTCCCTTGATCTTGCTTCCTTGGCTGATCCACACAGTGTGGAAGCATCCTCAGGAGATCTCTTTGCCGACCGTCTTTTTGATCGGTCTTCTATACGACACCCAGCTTCCCGGCACCTTTGGAATGCATGCTCTGTTCTTTTGCCTTTTGGCGCTTCTGATCAATGTGCTCAGGATTCCTTTTGAGCACGACAGCATTGTGGCAAAGCTGATCGCGATCGCCAGCAGCAACATTGTCTTCTCGACCCTCCTCTTCTTTGCCAATGGCCTCAGTTGGGGGATCGACACCCGGCTATATCTGATGAGCGCCGGAGCTTTTCTATACAACTTCGTTTTCAGCGCGATCGTCTTTGCTCTCATGCAAGTCGCAAACCATCTAAGGATAGTCCTGATCGATGACTAAAGCGCAGAGAGTCTTCTTTTATGTCTCCATAGCACTCTTTGGGATCCTGCTGATTTCTCTATTCCAACTGCAGGTGATCCAAGGAGAGCATTATCAGCGTGTCGCAGAAAGCAACTTCGTGCGCATCCGCCGTTTAACTGCCACACGGGGCGAGATATATGACCAAAAATACCGCCCGATCGTCCAAAACATCCCTGCCCACAATCTCTACTTGACCGCTTCCACCATCCAAGACCTACCCGCTCTAACCAGGTTTTTGGAGCTACATTTCGAGTTTAGCCCTCAGGAGCTAGATAATGCGATTCTCCGACACAGATTCCGCAGCTATGAAGAGATCCTTTTGGTGGACAACGTCGCCTTTGAGAAGATGCTCAGTGTGAGCGAATATCTTTCCCACTTTCCTGAGCTCTCATTCAGGGTGGATTCTACCCGCAAATACCACTACTCAAATCACTTCACCGGATACGTTGGCCGCATCAATGAGCGCGAATATGAACAGCATCGCGATGAGGACTATTCGATAAACAGCTACATCGGCAAGACAGGTCTAGAGCGATACTACGAGGTCCTGCTCAGGGGCAAAGATGGACGTGAGATCGTTCAGGTGGATGCTCGTGGAAGATCTTTGGGACTCTTCAAGGAAGGAGGCTACCAAGATCCTCTGCATGGACTTTCCTTGGTGCTCACCATAGACAATGATCTTCAGGACTTTGCCATGCGGGTCTTTCCTGATGGGATCAAAGGCGCTATCGTAGTAAGTGATGTCCGCACCGGTGGCATTTTGGCATATGTCAGCAAACCCGAGTATGACCCAAACCTCTTCATGCGCCGCATCTCCCCGGAGATCTGGGAAGGGCTGAACAACCCCAATAAACCCATGCTCGATAGAGTGATCCACGCCACATATCCCCCCGGATCGGTTTTCAAGCCCATCACTGTCGGACTCGGTCTCCAAAAGGACATCGTGCAAAGAGACACACGGCTCAGCTCTTGCACAGGTGGCTTTCAGGTGGGCAACAGATGGTTTCGATGCTGGGATCACGATGGTCACGGCAGGACAAATGCCGTGGAAGCCTTGATGGTATCTTGTGATGTATATTACTACGATCTCTCTTTAAGCTTGCCTTTGGATGAATTTAAGGCCTACACCTTGGAGTCTCACTTGGCGGTCAAGACCGGGATCGATCTCCCAAATGAGCGAAACGGCTTTTTCCCCGATACTCAGTGGTATCGCCAGACTTTTGGTCAAAACATCAGCATCCAAGGTCACAAGGTCAATCTCTCCATCGGTCAGGGTGAGATCCTTTCTTCTCCGATCCAACTCAACGCCTACTATGCTGCAATAGCAAATGATGGCGTCTGGATCCAGCCCCATCTGCTCAAGCAAACTGTCGGTCGCGGCATCCTCACCAGAGATGAGGTAGACAAGGTGGAAAGACGCCGCCTACCCTTTAGCAATGAAGATCTTAGGACTATCCAAGATGGCTTATATGCTGTCTGCAATGCTCCCAAAGGCACAGCTCGCAGTGTCCAGGTTCCCGGCGCAACCAGCTTCGGCAAGACGGGATCTGCAGAAAACTCCATGGGCAGCATGACCCACGCTTGGTTTTGCGGCTATATTGTGACGGACAAGCCGGAGATCGCCGTCACCGTATTCATGGAAAATGCCGGAGGCGGAGGCTCGATGGCAGCTCCTGTGGCTCGCCAGATTTTTGATTACTATATGGGCAACATCGAAGATATCAGACGTCCTGCCCCCGTTCCAGCCCAGTTCCGCCCTGAGCAGCCTCTTCCCCAAGAAGACACTCCGGAAGAGATTTCCGAAGCCGAAGAAAGCATGGAAGAGATCATCCCGGAAGAGGATGAGCAAGAGCTATGATCAGTCGCAAGAAGTTTGATTTTGCCCTCTTGGCTCTGATGGGAGCCCTCATCACTCTTGGCTGCGTAGCGATCTATACCGCCTCCACCACGGTGATCTCAGAGCACGTCAGCACGCAAAACTTCTGGTGGAAGCAGATCGTCTTTGCCGGCTTTGCCTTTGCCGTGATAGCGCTCATCCTAAAGCTGCCCATGCCGATCTTCGACATCTTGATTCTGCCTGCATTTCTGGCAAACATCCTGCTTTTGATTTTGGTGCTATTCACCCCTCCCGTAAATGGAGCACACCGCTGGTTTAGCGTGGGAGGAATCAATATTCAGCCCTCAGAGAGCGCGAAGTTGCTCACCATTCTGATGGTCGCCAGATATATATCAAAAGAGAACTTGAGTGACTATCGCCGCATGGCATATGGCTTTGGCATCTTGATCGTGCCCGTTTTACTTATCATGATAGAGCCGGATTTTGGCACTACCCTGGTCTTTTGGGTGGCCCTGCTTGCCATGTTTATCGCTGCTGATATTCCGCTGTTTTACATCCTATTGATCATCTCTCCGATCATTTCTGTGGTAGCATCTCTGCATTGGCTGGGGCTCTTGCTGTGGATGGCAATCCTTGTGTTTCTGCTGATGCGCGCCCATCTCTCATGGGTGGCGATCACCGTCTCGGCCATCGTGAATATCTTCATCGCCATGATCATGCCCGTCTTTTGGATGAGCCTGAAGTCTTATCAGCAAAATCGGATCATGACTTTTTTGGATCCGACCCGAGATCCTCTGGGCGCGGGATATCAGATCATCCAATCCAAGATCGCCATTGGCAGTGGCGCTCTCAGCGGCAAAGGCTGGCTGCAAGGCACCCAAAAGAATATGAATTTCCTGCCGGAGCATCACACGGATTTCATCTTTTCGGTGGTGGGAGAAGAGTTCGGTTTTTTGGGCTCATTCCTTTTACTCGTGCTGTTTTTTGCCTTTTTTGCTAGGCTGATCCGTGATGTTGGCAAGCTCAAGGTTCCGGAAAGAAAAGTTGCCACATCCGGCATAATGGCTTATCTTATGTTTCAGACCTTTATAAACATCGGGATGAATATCGGCTTGGTGCCTGCCACCGGGATTCCTCTTCCTTTCATCAGCTATGGGGGATCGAATCTTTTGGTAAACACCGTTTCCGTAGCTGTAGTCCTGAAATTTCTCAACGAAAGAGGTTTTATGAAATGAGGCTTGCTGTAAGCTTGTTATCTGCCCTTTTGCTGCTTGGCGGCTGTGTGGTAAGTTCTACTTTGCTATTCACAGAAGCCGATATTGAGGATAGCATCAATCTCTTGGCGAATCCTGGCTTTGTCCCACACTCATTGATGACAGATCATAGCCCCCCGGGCTGGAACATTCACATTGTGCCTCAACCCGGCGAAATGCAGCTTGTCAAGATCGACCCGATGAACGCCCATGAGGGCGACAGCTCTCTGAAGATTTCTGCTTCCGGTTTTGAGACAAAGATCGTCTCCGAGCCGTTTCCGGTACGCCGCTATGGTGGCTATTATGCCCGCATCATGATCCAATCCAACAGCCAAAATCCACCTCCCGTCACCCTCCAGATGGTCACTTTCAAAGAAGACGGCAAGATCACAAATCGCTTCAAAAAAAAAGAGCAGATTTCAGGCAAATGGAGCAGAATGAATGTGAGCGCCGGATTCCTTAGACCCGGAGTCACTTGGGGCAGGATCTCTATCATCATCCCGCCATTTGATGATGGCGCGATCTGGATCGATGATGCCGGTTGTTGGGAAGTGCATGGTTTTAGAATTGACTGATTTGTTTAGATTAGTCCTTAAATCAGACATATATATGTGTCAAACACATGACTTATCAGGAGGAAAGAAATGAAACATACGCGTCTTTTATTAATGCTTTTGACGTTTAGCCTAGTTCTCTTAATCACTGCCTGTGGCGATGATGACAATGGAGGTACGACTGGACTTCCGGACATCACACCCGGATCTTATGATTGGGAGCTCTACTTCATCAATTATAGTGAGATGTTTGCTAAAACAGACGAATACAGGGTTATGATTGAGTGGCTTGGAGATTCAGCGGCGATCAGTGATACTGATGACTATAGCTTGGTTATCGATGGCGAAACCCATCCCCTGCAAGGCAGCAATCTCTTCGGAACATGGGTTTTCTGGGGAGAGACTTCCATGCATGCCGGAGAACTCTATGACATCAAATTTTACAAAAATGACAGCCTGATCTCTTCTGCAGACCTTCGCTTGCCATACAAAGCTGAGATCCAGCTCCCCGCAAGCTACGATCCATCCATGGCTACAAGTCTTGAATGGAGTTTGGAAGGTGACAACGAATTTCAGACTCTTTCTGTGGTCTCCTATGACGAAGAAGAATATGACCAAGAAGATGAATGGGAACGCCTGATCCCTTCTTCCGCTCGCTCATACATCATCCCCGCCAATGCTGTAATGGATTTTGGGCCCGACACTGTATATGAATTGATGCTAACCCAATTGAACTTCAAAAAAAGTGGCCGCACTGCTTACCTCGCCGGCTCCATTGAGGGCGAAATCTATGGCAATGGAATTCCTGCTAATGCAGTCTTTGACGTAGTTCAGAAACTAGCAAAGAAGATCATTTATTAGATCAAATATTGCAAAATGCACCCTAGCCGGAGTTGCAACTCCGGCTTTTTTGGGCTCGTAAATGCTTGCAAATTAAGGCTCCCTCATGCCCCCCTCACCGGTCGCTCACCGGTCGAGCGTGCAAGCGGTGAGAAAATAAGGACTTAGGCGATTTGCCACTTCGTGGCTCGTCGTATGAAAACCAGCCCAAGATCAGTCATCATCTCCTGACAACCAGCCCAAGATCAGTCATCATCTCCTGACAAGCTACCCAAGATCTGTCAT
>CALGPA010000028.1 GCA_937960795.1 uncultured bacterium
TATATAAATATATATATTGGTGAATATAAAAAAAGACTAACTTTGTTAACTTGGGCGAGGGGAACCATGGTCGCAGATTGTTATTACAGCCAGATTTGAATGCGCCAGTCCTAGTATGAGTCGTCTCGGTGAATCTGAATGAAAAGCATCTACGCTTTTTCTTGACATCATCGGGCATTCTCAAAGTTTATAACCAGAATCAGCATTTTGTGGATTCACGCAGTCTATTATCTTCATAAACAAGGAGTTTGATACATGAAGCAGAACCGCATTGAGGAGCATCCCATCCTAGATGTTCCACAGCTTGACCTGATCAACTTTTATTTCAACGGCGAGAGGCTGCAAGCCCAAAGGGCTGAGATGATCTCTTCCGCGTTGATTGCAAACGGCATCAATGTGTTTGGCCATCACCACAAAGATGGCAGTGCTCAGGGCATATTTTGCGCCAATGGACAGTGTGCAAAATGCACGGTAATCGCCAATGGAGTAGCGGTCAAGTCCTGCATGACAGCTGTGCAAGAGAATATGATCGTAGAAAGTGCAGAAGGCTTGCCCAAGGTGCCCGAAGACGCTGAAACGCGAGAATTTGAGCCCATTGAAGAGCTCTCTTGCGAAGTCCTGATTATCGGTGGTGGTCCCGCCGGGCTTTCTGCCGCCGCAGAATTGGGTGAACACCGGGTGGATGTGCTTCTGATCGATGACAAAAACAAGCTTGGCGGCAAACTCGTGCTTCAGACTCATAAGTTTTTTGGCTCCGAAGAGGACAGTCGCGCCGGAACTCGCGGACATCATATCGGCGAGATTCTTGCTGAGAATCTGGCACAGTATGAGACCGTGAAATGCTGGCTTGATAGCACCGCGCTCTTTGTCTTCAGTGATCAAAAAGTGGGCATACTAAAGGATGGAATCTACAAGTTGGTCTCGCCAAAACGTATTCTAAACGCCGCGGGAGCCAGAGAGAAATTCTTGCGCTTTCCCGGAAATCATCTAGCTCGCATCTATGGAGCAGGCGCCTTTCAGACCTTGGTGAATCGGGATCTGGTGCGTCCCACAGAGCGGCTATTTGTGATTGGTGGCGGGAATGTGGGCTTGATAGCCGCCTATCACGCTTTGCAAGCAGGCATCGAAGTGGTTGGTTTGGCAGAGGCTATGCCAAGTTGTGGCGGCTATAAGGTTCATGCCGACAAACTGCGCCGCTTTGGAGTGCCAATCTATACATCGCATTCCATTCTTTCTGCCAATGGCGAAGAAACGGTTAAAAGCATCACCATCACAGAGATAGACCGAGAGTTCAAGGCAGTTCCGGACACCCAGAAAAGCTTTGAGTGCGACACGATATTGATTGCGGTCGGATTGGATTCACTGAGTGAATTTACCATCCAAGCAGAGCAGGCAGGCTTGCCCGTGGATTCCGCGGGAGATGCTCTTGAGATAGCTGAAGCCAGCTCCGCTATGTTCAATGGCAAGATAGCCGGACTAAAACTGGCTAAGGCCCTAAGAGGTGACAAGGTTCCGGAGATCCCCGACTCTTGGCATCAAAAAGCGGAAGTCCTAAAAGCCCATCCGGGAGTCATCAAAGCTTATCAGGATATCAATCAAGCTGGCGGCGTCCTGCCTATCATCCACTGCTTACAGGAAATACCGTGCAATCCATGCACAAGCGTCTGTCCTACAAATTCGATTCAGACAGAGGATGGCAGCTTGTTGTCTGTGCCTCTGTATATGGGCAAATGTATCGGCTGTGGCAAATGCCTTTTGATCTGCCCCGGTCTCGCCATTAGTCTGGTGGACTATCGCAAAGATGCTGAAAACCCCACGGTCTCGATTGCCTATGAGATCATGAATATGCCTGTCAAGGTCGGCGACACTAGAATCTTAACCGATATCGATGCCAATCCCTTGGGAGAGTATCCAGTTCAGAGCGTGTCGGACTTTAAGAACAAAGAGATGCAGATAGTAAAATTCATCGTTCCCAAAGCCATAGCTCCCAAGATAGCGGGCTTTGAGGTGCAAGACAAGAGCAAGTCCCTTGCCATGAAAGAAGCGATAGTTCCAGAGCGAACTGCTGATGACTCAATGGTATGCCTATGTGAGCGTGTGAGTGTGGGTGATGTGAGAGCACTTATCCGCAAAGGCATCAGTGATTTAAATCAGATAAAGGCCATCACTAGAGCGGGAATGGGACCCTGCGGAGCCAAGACCTGCGAAGTTCTGATTCGCGGAATCTTGCGTGAAGAAGGGATTGCGCCTTCGGTCGTAGTGCCAAACACAAAGCGACCCATATTCATCGAGGTGCCCCTGGGCACATTTCCAAACGGAGGGAAAAAATGAGCTACGATGTCGTGATTGTAGGAGCCGGATCCATCGGATTGCCTGCTGCTTTGATGTTGGCAGAAGCCAAGAAGAAAGTCTTGGTGATAGACCCTGAGCATGCCCCGGGACAGCAGAACAACAAGAAAGCCATCGGTGGAGTTCGTGCTACTCATTCGGATTTTGGCAAGATATCCGTATGTTTACGCTCGATTGAGATCCTCAAAAATTGGCAGGAAGAGCGTGGAGATGACATTGGCTGGATGGATAACGGCTATTCATATCCCGCCTATCGTGAGGAAGATGCTCAGACGCTGAAATCTTTGATGAAGGTCCAACACTCCTTTGGGCTGAATATCCGCTGGCTCTCCGCTGATGAGTATCAGGCTCTGGTACCGGGCATCAAGATGGAAGGGCTTTTGGGCAGCACATTTTCTCCCGAAGATGGCAGCTGCTCGCCACTGCTTCTGACCAACGCCTACTATTTTCATGCCTTAAAAGCGGGGGTTGAATTCCGCTTTCAGGAGAGGGTGACCGGTCTTGAGTCTTCCGGGGACAGCATCCACAGCGTGGTCACGGACAAAGGACGCTATAGCGCGGGGATGGTGATCAATTGCGCGGGAAATCACGGACGCGAGATTGGACTGATGGCAGGTGACGAGCTTCCCGTCTTCCCGGATAATCATGAAGCCGGGATCACAGAGCCAGTGGCAAGATTCTTTGAGCCGATGGTGGTGGACATGCGCAAGGCCCCGGGGAGCGCAAACTTCTATTTCTATCAAAACATCGAAGGACAGGTGGTCTTTTGCATCACGCCTGATCCACCCATTTTGGGGATTGACAATCGCTCCACCAGCGAGTTTTTGCCGCTTTGCAGCAAACGAATGATTGAGATCTATCCTCGTCTCAGATATCTCAAGGTACGTCGCACTTGGCGCGGTCAATATCCCATGACTCCTGATGGATTTCCCATCCTTGGCTTTGGCGTTCACAAGAAGAATCTTATCAACGCGGTCGGGATGTGTGGCCAAGGCTTCATGCTCGGTCCGGGCATGGGCGAGCTGATTTTGAGGATGGCGACAGACACACTTTTGGATGATGACCACAGGATTCTCAAGAGCTTTGACCCACATCGTGAGTTTAGCTCAGAAGAAGCCTTTAAATAAAAGCGATTGACATAAACTGCATAGAGAGCTTTCCTGCTCATAAGAAGATATTTTGGAGAATAAATGCCTGAGTACATGAAAAAGATAGTCCTCATCATGCTGGGAATGATGACCTTATGCCCGATTTTTGCCCAGTCCGCTGTGGCAAACAATCTCCAACGATACAACTATCAATACATCGTTCGACTCTATGATAGAGGTGAGAGTGAGGTATTGCGCTCCGAGATTCAGAAGTTTCTCGCTGAGTTTCCCGATAGTGATTATGCCCCCAATCTGAGATTGATCTATGCGAATCTGCTCTTGGAAGAGCAAGACTATGAAGCCGCGCTTGCTATCTATGACCGAATCCTGACTGAAGATCTTGAGCTGAATCTTCGGCATCAGACCTATCTGTATCGGGGGATCACTCTCATCGGCTTGAATGACTATAGGGAGGCGATTCTCCAGCTTCAAATCCTGGAAAGCGAGACCCGAGACAGCTTTCTCTTGGCGCAGTCCAATCTCCATAGAGCACGCATCTACAAGACTATGGGGCAATTTTATAGCGCTATGCATGCCTATCAGGTGACTCTTCGTTATGCCCCTGATCCAGATGTGGAGTATGAATATATTGAAGTCTTGGTGAGCCTGCAAAGAGATGATGAAGCCCTGGCTATCCTTGAGCGCATCTCGCCGCAAAGTCACATATATGCAAAGAGTTATGTGCTTTGGGCAAAGTATCTTTTGGAAAACAATCGTTTTGCGGAATTTGATGAGATGATAGCCGACAATCCTGATTTGGTGACGCATCCTCACATCGAGCTGCTTTCTCTGCGCAAGGCTATCGCTTTGGGTGAATATCGCATTGCAGAAGAGATCCTCGCCGCCACGGAGAACTATGGAGATCACTTTGAGTATTTCAATGGCCTGCTTTTAGCAGAACAAGCTGAAGCAGATGAGGCGGATTTTATCTTCTCACGTTTGGTGCGAGAGTCTGACCCCGAGATTCGCGTGCTCAGCTATCTGGAACGTCTCAAGATAATGTTTAGAAAAGAACCCGAAGCTGCAGTTGCACAAATGAGCTCTTTTTTGGCCAATGAGAGTCCGATTGCCAGAGCAGAACAGCTTTTGACCATGGGCTATTTTGCCTTTGAATTGCAGGATTATCCCCAGGCTCTGAAGCATCTCTCATCCGCCCGAGTAGAGAGCAGAAGCAGGCTGCAAATGGCCGAGATTGATATCCTCATCGGCAGATCCTGGCTGCTTGCCAAAGACGAGCTGCGTGCCACTGAGACATTGAATCGATATCTAAACCTATATCCCCTTGGCAAAGATAGGGATACAGCGCTCTTCTATCTAGGATATCTATATTTTGAAGACAAGGACTACGCTCTTTCAGCGCAAAACTTCCGCCAGATTGTGAGCATGCATCCCAAGTCTGTGTTTTTGCCCTCCGCCAAACTCTATCTGGCAGAGATAGACTTCTATCTGGCAAACTACCAATTAGCGCTTTCTGCCTATCGTCAAATCGTGGAAGCAGAGCCGGAAAATAGCTATGCTCTGCTGAGAATCGCTCAGATTCATTACTATATCGGCGAATATGACGAAGCTGAGGCCACGATTCAGCGGCTGGAGCCTTCCTATGACTCTTTGATCCTTCAGGGACATATCGCATTTTATAGAAGAACATATGACTCCGCTTTGGAGCATTTTGAGCGAGCAGAAGAACTTGCGGGCACAGAGTTGCGCATCACAGAAGCCAAGAGCTATCAGGCGTTGTGCCTATATCAGATGAAGCGCTACACGGAAGCGACAGCCATCTATCTGCAGCTCTTCCAAGGCAGGGAAAGCCCGGATACATACCTCTATCTTGGCGCCAAATCAGCCTATGCATCAGGGGATTATCATCTGGCGCTGAGTCTCTTTGACGACTTCATAGACACATTTCCCGAATCCCAATACTTCCTACCCGTCTTGTCGGATATCGCAAATAGCTTTTATAACATGGGTAACTATGCTCAGGCCTTTGATGACTATCGCAATATCCTCTTGCGCTTCCGTAATGTGAGCGAGTTCTCAAATGCTGATCAATCCCTCTTGCGTGAGGTCTTCACCGGCATCGAGCTCACTCTCGGTAGGCTGGATGACCCCGTCCGCGCCTTTGACATCGCAGAGCTGGCAGATACCTTCCAAAGTCAGTTTATCCGCTTCGAGCTGTCCTATCTGGTGCTCAAGATCTATGCTGAAGGAGAGCAGTGGAACGACGTCCTTTTAGCAGCTGAGCAGATGCGTCAGGATTTCCCGCATGAGAGTCGCACGGAAGTGGAACTGATCATGGCGGAGAGTCTCTTGCGTCTGAGTGAATATGACGAGGCAGAACGCGTGCTCAGCGACCTCTATGAAGAAACTCAAGACCAACGAGCGCTACTGAGTTGGGCAGAGGTTGACTTGCATCTGGGGGATTATGAAGCCGCCCTGGCGAAGTATAAAGAAGCGCTTATCAACGACGCATCCGCTGCTTTGTGGGAGACTGCTCTGAATGCCTCCATTGCCGCCGGATATCTGGATTTTGATGATATCTGGGCACTGGGACGTGATTTTGAACAAGAAGCACCCAATGCCAGAATCCTGCGTATGGCTCAGCTCAGCTATGACAAGAGATTTGAGGAAGCAAACGCCATGGCAGATGCCATCATCAACGAAAGCCTAAATAGCTATGACCATGCCAATGCCTTCTATCACAAGGCATTAATTTCATATCTCGATGGCAGATTTGAAGAAGCTATCAAGGATTTTGACAAGGTCTTGGTGCTCTTCCCGGATTATGCGGATATCGTGGATTTGGCAGCTTACCACAAGATTCTGAGCTATCTTCAGATGAATGCCAAAGCGGAGGCGGAACTGCAGCTTTGGGACATCGGAAATCTGCTCTCAGATGAGCATAAAGAGATTCTTAATGAGATTATGCAAGAGACATCTGATCAAGAACATATGCCCATCGAATCTCAGCAGAACGAAGCAGCAAGTCCAAAGATAAGCCCGGAAGATGATGAAGCTCCTCTGCTTGAAGAGATGGAAGACGCTGCCGTTGAGGATGAATCATGAGACGTCTCCTGTTCGCTATCTTCTTGACCGCCACCGCTCTATCTGCGCAGATTCAGATCCTACCCGACATCGACGTCACGGCAGAGAGCCAGATTAAAATCTTTCTCTACAAAAAAGCCTTGCCCTATAGTGGAGACAGTTTGGCTGCTGATAGTATCAGCGCTTTCTTCCCGTCGTCCCTGCCGCCTTTGATTGAGGCTTCGATGCCGGCTCAACGCAGTCGCGCGCACTATCTCAATCTCGAGGGTGACACTCGTTTGGCACTTGAGGGCACATATCGATATTATCCAACCGCTCCTTTGCTATCATCCATCGGAGCAAGAGTATCGTGGTTGGCGCCGACCGGAAACACCATCTCCAGACATCACCATCTTCATTTAGATATGGCTCCTGATCTTGATGAGCATCTGGGTGCCAATCTCTTCTATTATAATTCCGAAAAGGATGGCTTGGATAGCAAATACAGCGCCGCAAATCTGGCAAGCTATCATGATGATCTGTCGATTTGGGGCCTGAGAATGACTGAGCTTTCCTCCTCCATTCGCATGTCTTCCATCAGTCAGAACAATCTGGCTTTTGAGCATAAGACAAATCAACTGATGATCAGGCATTCACAAAACATGCATCTAAAGCACTTTACGCTAGGCACAGCCTTGGACATCTATGCGGACAAGCTCAATCTCCACAGCTCAATTAGCACAGAAGACTTAAGCTTCGAAAAAACGGGTGTGGACCTTTTGTACAATGGCAAATCCTTCGTGGCAGCGCCTTCCTTTATTTGGCGCTATGTGCCGGATTTTGACGAAGAGCTTTCGCTTGCGAACCTACCCAAAAGCAGCATCAATGACCACCCTGAGCTTCTGGAGCGCTACCGCTGGCTATATTTTGACCAATCTATAAGAAACACCATGATTCCTTTGAACTTAAGATTACGCTATGAAGATGGCTTTGATAAACGCGGCAGCGAGAGGGGCTATGGCTTGCGATTGCAAAATACCAGTCAATACCGTATCAGCGATGCTCATCTCACCGACAGCGCCAATCCCGATATCCCACAGCTATATTTCACAGATGTCTTTAGCAATCAAAGCTTAGCGATTGCCAGATTTGGCACGAATCCCGTGACCTTTGAGCAGAGCTTTTGTCTGGACTTGAGCTATATGGCGCAAGAGAGCTGGGTGCGCGAGCCCTACCGACCCTTGTTGACTATCGGCTCTCAGGTCAAGCTTGAGCGCTTTCCATATCTTGTCAGCTTAGTGCTTGACCAGCGCTATTTTAGCCGCGACCATCATCAATCAGCGCTACCTGAAGTCATTGATTTGCGCTTCGAAGCTGCTTATGATATCGACCTCCATTCACAGCTTTATCTTTCTGCTAAGAACCTCTTGGGCAATGAGATATACGACTTTAGAAGTCTGCCCAAACAGAGCACCGAGCTATATGCAGGGCTTAGATTGAGGTTTTAGTTTTTGAGACAGATATCAAGATTCCTCAGATTTATGCTCAGCGCGATGGCAGCGGAATTTAATGGCATACAGGTCTTTCTGAATCCCACGACTTTGTTCTATTGGCTCTCAAGCACCAGTATCTTGTGGGCATTCACTTCTCTGATGAGCTTTCGAATTCATCTATTACCGCTTACTTTCTTTGGAATACTGCTCATCTACGTGGGCTTCATGGTTCTGAAGATTTACACCGCGCTATTTCCTGGTCCTCACAAAGAATATCCGCGATTTATATCGGAATTCTACGACTCCGTCATCCATCTTCATCTCGTGCTTTTTGTCACCATCATCGTGCTCATGGCATTCTATGTGCTCACCAAGTTTTTGCAATACTTCTATGCCATTGAACTGCCTTTCAGACAGGGCGTGATGTTCCTTTTTCGGGCATACACCATCCTTTTGATCATGTATTACTATCTGCGTGGACAGTGGCTCAGACCGCTGCGCTTAAGAGGCTATTCCAAGAAGAGAAGTGAATTGATCTGCTATGGATGGATATATGAACATCCTTGGCAAGCGCTCAAATTCAGCGCGGTAAACATCATTTTGATACTTGCCATGGTGCGAGCTTATGTCTTTGTGATCCTATACATTCTCAGCCCGCTCTTGGTCTTCACATCCATGAGCCTGGGCATCAAGCTAAACATCGAGTTGCTTCCCGTGCGTGGAATTGGCTCAATCGGCTACAATGTCTTTATGCTCTCAGCCGCCTTTATGCTCTCCAATCTCTTTTTCTATCCCTTTGTGCTGCTGGTTCAGCGTCTCACAAATCCATTGCATCCCATGAAGATAAAGCAGGTGCAAAGTGCCAAAGCCTAAAGCAAAATCAAAGAAGAAGAAGATTAGGCGACGCCATTCAAGGCCTCATCTGGGGCTTTATATATTAGCTGCGATTGTGGTGATCCTCATCATGTGGCTCGTGATTCGCAATCCCCACGCTGCCCCCGGTGAGCTGGAGGAAAAGATTAGCACGACCATCCAAGCTCGTGAGCAGCGTCGGGCAGATAGGAAGGTAGCTGTGCCAGATGAAGATGAACATGATGCGCATGAAACCCCGATTCCCGCGCCCACTCCGCGTGAAGGCGAGACAGAGGTGGATCTCACGATTCGCTTAGCTGCCGAGAAGTTGGGCGTTCCTGAGCGCGTTATTCGTCGTCGCAGACCCGATGGAAACGTCAGATTTCACATTCCCATAGACCGCTCTCAGATGGATCTCACCTTTGCAAACATGATCTTCAAAGGAGAGCTAGAACAGATTGATACAAAGCTCATCGAAGGTGATGAGCGTCGGAGTAGACAGCTGCTCAGATTCAAGGCATTGGATTCCGAGCTCTTCTATGAGATTGATCTATATTATGATGCCTCCGTCTACAGGGATAGAGTCGTGGACAAGACAGTCACCATCGTCGTGGATGATTTTGGAGGTATTTCAGGCTCGCTTTTGGATGGCTTTTTTGAGCTGGATACAGCCGTCACTTTTGCCATCTTTCCCGATGAACCGCATAGTGTCGCGACCATGCAGCGTGCCTCCCGACAAGGCAGAGACACCATCATCCACGTCCCCATGGAGCCCATTGGATATCCCAGAATCAATCCCGGGGACAATGCTATCCTATTGCAGCATAATCCCACTCAGATTTCCAGAATCCTCACAGGCTTCATCAATCAGCTCCCTGATGCCATCGGCATAAACAACCATATGGGAAGCCTTGCCACCACAGACCCGGGGCTTATGCAAGCTGTGATGAATACACTCAGAGAGCATGACCTGGCGTTCTTGGACAGCCGCACATCCAACGTCTCAGTCGCCTACCAAGTTGCCCAAAAATCCCACATAAAGGCATATCGCAATGATCTGTTCTTGGATAGCCCCAATATCAGCGCTGCCACCATGGAAGCCAAGCTAAAGCAGATTATATCACTTTCTCACACAAAGGATAACGTCATCGCCATCACCCATTGTCACAATCAAGAAAAACTTGATTATCTCAAGACATTCATCTCTCGCCTAAAGCAGGCGGGCTTCACCATCATCCCGCTTTCCAGGGTGGGAGAATATCGTGTTCCGGAGATACTATGACCTTTTTGCAATCAATCTTTCTTGGCATCATTCAAGGACTTACTGAATTCATCCCCGTGAGCTCCTCCGGTCATTTGGTGCTTGCACAATACTTTTTTGGTATTGGTGGGACAGAAGACATCACATTTGAGGTCTTTGTCCATCTTGGCACGCTCTTTGCCGTCCTCATATTCTTCTTTCGGCAGATCAAAGACCTGACTATCTCGCTCTTTTCATGGAAGCCGAATCTTGACGCTGAGCGCCATCGCAACAATCGCAGCATGATTCTTTATCTGGTGGTAGCGACCCTCGCCACGGGCGCTGTCTACATGCTCTTTAAGGACTTCTTCAAAGAAGCTTATGGCAGACCCCTTTTGGTCTCGATTATGCTGCTCATCACAGGCGCCATGATCTTCATATCAGATTTCATCAAGGACACCCCCGTTCCAGCCTCAAATATCGGAGTATTCAAATCCATCTTGATAGGCATAGCGCAAGCATTTGCCATCATCCCGGGCATTAGTCGCTCGGGTTCGACCATCACCGCTTCTCTCTTTTGCAAGGTCAAGCGTCGTGACGCAGCCCAATACTCTTTTCTGCTCTCCATCCCTGCCATCTTGGCTGCGAATGTCTCTGAATTCTCCGCTTTGATGGCTCTCGAAAGCTCCCAATTGGCAGTATACATCGCCGGCTTTTTGGCTTCATTCATCTCAGGATATCTGGTGATTGCCGTCCTGATTCGCCTGATTCAAAGCTCATCTCTGAAATATTTCGCCTACTATGTGTGGGCATTGGCGGGGGTATCCATCTTCGTCATCCTCATCAGATAATGTCCCAGACGATTTCCGCCCAAGATTTCCAAAAGACCAAACCAAGCTGGGGGCAAAACTTCCTGCTTGTGGGAAGTGACAGCTATATGGCAGATATCGCCACAGCTCACATCAAAGCGTCTTTTAGAAATCAAGATTATGACATTAGCATCGTCTACGCGGATGAGCTCAAAGCAGGCGAATTGGGCGAATATCTTGATACATTCACCATCTTTTCCAGTGCCAAACTCATCATCATCCGCTCGGCTGAAAGCTTGAATAAACGTGAGCTTGAGGTCTTGGCGGACTACTTTGAGAATCCCTCTGAGCTGCAGAGCTTGGTCATTGTCGCGCAAAAGACAAATGGCAAACTTAAGACTTGGAAAAAGATCATATCTTCATGCCTCAATATCAGCTGCGACCCACCGAAGTTTGCCGGAGACATCAAAACCTGGCTGATGTCGGAATTGCGAAGCATGGGCAAAGTCATGACTCCCCAAGCCATCAACGACTTCACACAGAGAATTGAGCTGGATTATAATACTGCCGCCAACGAACTGACCAAGATAGACCTTTTGGTGGGGCAGAGGAGGCAGATTACTCATGAAGATCTCGCAGCTTTGGCGGGCTCAAGAGCAGGCACGCTCATCGATTTCTTCAGAGCCTTGGGCAGAAAACAGCAAAAAGCCGCTCTGATGTCACTGGATCTGATGCTTCAGGCGGATTGGGAGCCTTTGCAGATACTCTTTGCCCTCTTGCGTTTCTTTACAAACCTTTGGAAAATCCAGCTACTGAGGCAGACCCATATCACAGATTCCGAGATTAGCTCTCGCCATCTTGCCGAGATTTTTCCATATCAGCGCAAAGAATACTTGGAAT
Organism: uncultured bacterium; assembly: GCA_937960795.1. Lineage (GTDB taxonomy): Bacteria > Cloacimonadota > Cloacimonadia > Cloacimonadales > Cloacimonadaceae > UBA5456. Next base: position 11,813 of record CALGPA010000028.1, read on the forward strand.
TTGCCAAGTCCTATCCCATCAAATCATTGGAGAAGATCATGGATATCCTGCTTCAGACAGACTTCCATCTCAAGAGCAGCGCTGTCGACAAGAGACTGAGGCTGGATTTATGTGTGCTTTCAATCATCTCAGCCTAAAAGAAAAGGGCGTTTTGCTGCATCTCAGCAGCTTGCCAAATAGCTTTGGAATCGGAGACCTGGGCCCTGCTGCCTATGCCTTCGCGGATTATCTGGTGGAGCATGATTTTGGCATCTGGCAGCTGCTTCCTCTGAATATCTGCGGATATGGCAATTCACCATACAATCCCATCTCAGCTTTTGCACGCAATCCCCTTCTCATCAGCCCTCAAATGCTCTATGAAGATGGACTTGTTTCGTCAGATGCGCTCTATTCAGTTCCCGCCTCAAACAAAGTGGATTATCCCCTAGTCACCAAGCGCAAAATGCCTCTGCTCAAAAAGGCAGCGCAGAACTACATCCAAAGACATGATATATATGAATATATAGATGCCAATCTCAAGTGGATTCTACTGTATCTTAGTTATCTACATTATAGCAGATTATATGGACATGATAGATGGTATCTCTGGGGAGAGGAGCATCGACAAGCCAATCTGCTCAAGATTGATGATTTGGATTCCGAGCTTTTGGAAGCTGCTGCCATCCAAGCCATCTTTGATGACCAGTTTCAAAGACTCTCTAAATATCTCAAGCGCAAGAAGATTCGCCTCTTTGGAGACATTCCTTTGTATCTGAGCTATGAAAGCGCTGAGCTCTGGGCAAATCAAAGCCTCTTTGACCTGGATGAAGAGGGCAGAAGGCTCAGTGTGGCAGGAGTTCCGCCCGATGCTTTCGCGGAAGGAGGACAGCTCTGGGGAAATCCAACCTATGATTGGCAAAGCATGCAGAAGGACGGATTTGAGCTCTTTCTAAGGCGAATCGAGCATGCCCTTGACTGCTTTGACCTCTTGCGGCTTGACCACTTTATCGGCTATGTCAACTTTTGGAAAGTGCCCTCACCAAATGGGATTCTACCCGAAGATGCCAAGGGAGGATATTGGGAAAACGCACTGCCGGAGTCTTTCTTTGAGAAACTGCGCGCCAAGTTTCCGCTTCAGCGCTTTGTAGCCGAAGATTTGGGCGTGCTCTCAGATGACGTAATCAGTATGCGCGAAAAGCTCGCTCTTCCGGGTATGATTGTGCTCCAATTTTGCTTTGACTCAGGCATCCCCGAGCCCCAAAACTACCCCACGGATAGGATTATCTATACAGGCACGCATGACAATCACAGCACTCGCGGATGGTGGGATGCTCTTGCCCTGGATGCCCCTGCCAGAAAGAACCTTGAGGCATATTGCAAAAAGCATCTGATGGACTTTCCCAGATCTCAAAACATCCATCATATACTGACCCAAATAGCGCAGAAGTCCGGATGTCGAATATCTATCATCCCCATGCAAGACCTTATCGGAAGTCCCATGCGCATGAATACTCCGGGAACGGCTTTGGGAAATTGGGAGTGGAGACTGAAGAGCTTGTAGCGTTTTTCGGCAAAAAAAAACCGCCCCCATCTCTGAGAGCGGTCTCACACACAGTGCCCCTCGTTTGGGGATTAGTCGAGTTTACTTCTGATTTCTTTATCGAGTTGCCCCAGCAG
>CALGPA010000029.1 GCA_937960795.1 uncultured bacterium
CCCACAAATCATCCGGCGGATATGATGATTATCAGCAGAATTACCAGTAGTACTATAAGTCCTTTTTTCATCGTTTTATATCTCCCTTGATCTATTTTGGCTCACTTAAAAGAAGCAGCCATTTATTGTCCAGAACAATTTGTATTCCTAGTCTCGAATGATCCTTGGAGCTGTGACCCTAAATCCACTTTGGGCATCTAAAGTGTTCGCCGGTTCAATGGCCTTCACAGGCACTGATTCATTGATATCAAGTCTGTCCAAGATTGATTCATCTGCATCAAGATAGAGATCTCCATCCCGCAGATCCAAGGTGAAACTCTGCAGATTAAGAGAGTCAACCACCACCGCAATCTCTGCGATGAACTCCGTGAAGTATCCCTTCATGTGTTGCTGAAAGACGTATTTCCCATCATTGATTGATCTGCCCAATCTTGCGCGTGAACCGGGAAAGCCAAAGCCATAGACTTCATTTGAGATATAGCTGGAATCACTAAAACTTAAGCTGACATTCCCTCTATCTAGACCGATGTAAAGGTGCGTGGCATCTTCATCAGGGACATTGAAGTTCTGCTGTGTCGTATATGGTGTCGCCAGGCTAACTCCCAAGATGATTATGATCACGCCCAGGACAATCAGAGCTATCTGCCAGGGCTTGATATGGATCTTGGATAGCTTGCCTTCATAGAATGGGCTTTTGTGCATTCTCATAACTCGCCACAAGCCCCATGTGCTCAGATATACCATCGCTCCGGCGAATATCACGTCACTAAGAAAGTGGCCTCCTTGGATGATCCTGCCCCAGCCGATCCATGAGCCATATAGAGCGGCAAAGATACTAAGTAAGTAGTACCAATAGCGTTTCTTTAGCCCCAATCCAAACGCGGGAGCAAAGAAATAGAAACCCATTGTTGCGTGTCCACAGGGAAAGGACTTCCCATCAGATTCGCGATCCATCGTAAGAGGCGCTTCATAGGAATAGCGTCCACCATAGATCTCGAGATCGCGCGGGCGGGGGCGTCCCCAATTGTCTTTGAATATGGAGTTTACGATGATCCCGGGGCCGAGCACCATTGCCAAGCTGAGGAAGATCGCAATCTTGTGGTATTTCACCAGCCCCGATTTCTTGAAATAGCTCTTGATCAAGAGCAGTAATGCACCGGCTGATACTATGATGGCAGGGATGTTTCCGTGTCTGTACAAAAGCTGCACCCACCATAGGTCGCTTTGATGCCAACCGTCTTGATAGTAATAGCTTTGCACCCTTAGATCCCAGTCGTAGCGATTGAATAGTATCGCTGTGATCGCCATGATCAGGACAGGGATGTACAGGTGCGGTTCAAAAAGGAAAAAGCGCCCTGATGAGGGCGCCTTTATCTTGTCATTTGTCATTATTCTTGAGTCTTGTTCTCGTCTTCAGGGCTTTCATCAGAGCTTTCGTTGGTCTCAGGAGCAGCTACTTGAGGAGCTGATTCCTTTTTCTCTTCTTCTTCCACTTCTAGTTCGAGCTTTTCCTCTTGAGGGGCTTCCTCATTAGGACTTTCTTGGACTTCCTCAGCAGGAGCAGTCTCAATGACTTCTTCCTTGATGTCCTCAACGGGGGCAGTCTCAATGACTTCTTCCTTGGTTTCTTCAGCAGGAGAGACCTGAATCTCTTCTTCCTTGATTTCCTTTGCGGGCATCTCTGGAGTCGGAGTGGCTTCTGTTTCAGCAGTCACTTGCTCTTGAGCCTCGACCACGGGAGCTTCGGCTTCTTCAGCTTTTGCCTGTGCGGCTTCTTCTTCTTGCTTTGCGATGGCTTCAGCTTCCAGCTTTGCAGCGGCTTCGGCGGCCTGCTTTTCTTTTTGAAGCTTCTCAGCTTTCTTCTTTTGCAGCCTGGCAATGCGATCACGCATATACTGCTCATGAATAGCGATGTATTCTTCCTGCAGCTTGGGATCGCGTGAGAAGAAGAATGCTTTCACGGAGAGGATCAAACGGCGGTTTTCCATGTCCAATTCGATCACTTTCAGAGGCAGCTCTTCGCCTACATGGAAAGCATCTTCGGAGTGCTCAAGCTTGGGCAATGCCAAGTGAGAGATCGGGATGAAGCCTTCCACAACGTCTTCCTTGAGCGGCATATCGACCAAGACACCCTTGGGGATCAGCTTTGAGATCTTGCCGATAACTTCGGTATTGACCGGCAGGTCTTGATTCAAGGTCTCCCATGGATCCGGGGCAAGTTGCTTTACACCAAGCGCAATGCGATGCTGAGCTTTGTCGATGGATAGGATGATGGTCTCAATCTCTTGTCCTTTGCGGAATACTTCTCTGGGGTGATAGATGCGTTTGGTCCAGCTGATATCTGAGATGTGCACCAAGCCATCAATGCCTTCTTCTATCTCGACAAATGCGCCGAAATTGGTGAGACTCTTTACCTTGCGAGTAAGCACGGTTCCGATGGGATAGCGATCCTCGATAGTGAGCCAGGGATTCGGGTCCATCTGTTTCATACCCAGGGAAATGCGTTTATTTTCTTTGTCCAGCTCAAGCACGATTGCATTGATGCTGTCGCCGTTTTTGAGGATCTTGCGCGCATCGGTGATCTTCTTGGTCCAGCTCATTTCGCTGATATGGACCAAGCCTTCCACTCCTGGCTCAAGCTCGACAAAGGCGCCAAATGATTTTACGCTGACCACTTTACCGGTGATGCGGGTTCCTTCGGGGTATTTAATCTCAATGTTTTCCCATGGATGGGGAACCAACTGTTTGAGACCCAATGATATTTTATTTGTTTCAGGATCAAAATTGATCACTTTAACTTTTACTTTGTCCCCGATTGCGAGCATTTCTGAGGGGTGATTCAGCTTGCCCCAGGACATATCGGTCAGATGCAAAAGACCATCGATGCCACCAAGATCAATGAAAGCGCCATATTGAGTGATGTTTTTCACTTCACCTTCGAGCTCAGAATCAATCTCGATCTTTGCCAAAAGTTCTTCACGCTTTGCTGCGGCTTCTTCTTCCAAGACGGCACGGCGGGAAATGATGATATTGCTATGCTCTTCATCGAGGTTCACGACCTTGAATTGAGTTTCTTTGCCGATAAACTGATCTAGGTTGGGGATCGGTTTTAGAGACATCTGGCTACCTGGCAAGAAAGCTTCAATGCCATACACATCCACGATCATTCCGCCCTTGACTCTACGGCGAATCACTCCCGGAAGTACATCTTTTGCTTCAAAAGCCTTTCTGATGCGTTCGATGTTTTCCTGATAGTCAGCTTTCTTTTTGGAAAGCTGCAGCCTTCCGTCTCCACTCTCTATCTTATTGATGTAGACGCGGATGACGCTGTTCTTTTCAGGAGGTCCACTATATGCAAATTCAGAGATCTGGATCACACCTTCACTCTTGAATCCGATATCGACGCGCACTTCTTTGTCAGAGATATCGACGATGGTTCCTTCGATGATCTCGCCAACCTTGAAGTTTGAGAAGGATTCTTCATACATGCTGAGCATATCTTCATGCTCAATCTCTTCAGGGCTGAGATTGCTATAATCAGGCTTTTTCTCTTCCTGCACTTCTTCCGCTACTGCTTCATCGATCGGAGCCGGCTCTTCTGTATCTTCGGCAGCTTCCAAAGCATCGGTTTCTTCTGCAGTTTCTTCGTTTGTATCCGTTTGTTCGACGGATTGGCCATCATTCATTTTTGGCTCTTCTTTTTTTTCGAGCACTGTTTCTACTTCCGTTGATTTCGACGCTGTGTCTTCTCCCTCGATTTTGATCTCGGGATCGACTGGGTTTTGATCATGATTTAACATGATTCCTCCTTAAACAAGGGGATGCTCCGAATACTCGTCACCAAGCTCTCGTCCCCATTTATTTTTAAAACTTTGTTATATACCTTTACGATTCTGGATTCCGGTGTGCTCGCGCCTGCTGTGATCCCGATCTTCTCTTTTCCGATGAAGAGATCATCAGTCAGCTCGTCCTCTGTCTCCACATGCACAGTCTGGCAATACTTTGCGCAGAGACTGGCCAGCATCTTGGTGTTTGAGCTCTGTTTCCCGCCGATGACGACCATCAGATCGCTATTCTCGGCGAGCTTTGCGCTAGCACTTTGCCGCTGAGTAGTGGCGAGGCAGATGCTGTTGTAGACCTTCAGCTCCATCACTTTTGGCAAGACCTCGCAGACCAGATTCTTGAGATACTCGATCTTCTGCGTAGTTTGCGATATAAGGCACAAACGCGGCTTGATGATCCCATCAGGGCTTTCTCCCGGAGCAATGACACGGGTGTTTTGATTGCCATAGCTCATCATCCCGATCACCTCAGGATGGGTTTTGTCACCGAGGATCATCACTTCATAATCTTCGTCGATAGCACTTTGAATAAGCTCATGGGTGCGACTCACATATGGGCAGGTCGCATCAATGATAGTGTTCCCATTTGATCTTAGGACATCAAGCTCTTCACGAGTAATCCCATGGGATCGAATGATAACGGTGCTATTTTGGAGTTTTGACGCATCGCTACTGATCTTGATGCCTTTGAGGGAAAGCTCGTCCACAAATTGTGGATTGTGGATAAGCTCACCGACGGTATAGACATCTCCGCCTTCCTTTGAGGCACTCAGTGCCATCTGGATGGCTCTGCGCACTCCAAAGCAGAATCCCGAACTTGCGGCAAGACGGATCTTCATGATGCCACCATCAACTTCTGAAGATGCTTATAGAGAAGCTCGACCTGCTCATCGATAGAAAGCTCTCCGGTGTCGATTTGTATGGCATCTTCTGCCGGGATCAATGGAGCCAGAGCCCTGGAAGAATCTGCCATATCTCGCTCTTTGAGCTCTTGCAGAACTTCCTCATAATCCACCTGTATGCTTTTCCCCAAAAGCTCTTGATAGCGTCTCTGAGCCCTAATCTCAACCGGGGCTACCATAAAAAACTTCAACTCGGCATCAGGAAAGACCACCGTGCCGATATCCCTGCCATCAAGGATCACTCCGCCGTCTTTGCCAAGCTCTCTTTGCATGTCCACCATCTTTTCTCGAACGGGTCGCTTGGCGGAGATGGCAGAAGCCAGAAGAGACAGATCAGGCTCACGAATCTCGCCCGTAACATCTTCATTATCCAGATAAACGAGATTCCCGCCATCGGAATATTCAATCTCAATCTTGATCGTGGACATGATTTCCAAAATCTGGAAGGGATCATCGATATTGGCCTGACGGCGCTTTGCCGCTAGAGCACATGCACGATACATAGCTCCGGTATCTAGATAGACGTATCCAATCCTACGTGCTAAAAGCTTTGCAGTAGTGCTTTTGCCCGATGCAGCTGGTCCGTCGATCGCGATAATAATCTTTCTCATAACCAATATCTTCTCCATGATACACCTTTTTTGGAGTCCGAATACACGTCAATGAGTTTTTTAACACACACACTACAGAACGTGCGTGCAGCAAGTTCCATCCCGCAAATCACCATCCTGAAATAAAAGCTTAACTGACTAATGGAATAAAACTTGCACGTATTTATTGAAGCATGTTTATCCATAAGGAGGAATGATGCGCAGTTTGTTTTTTACCCTTGTTTTGATCTTGGCAATATCCGGCGTCCATGCCCAAACCGAAGCTATACTGATACAGGATTTTGATAGCGGTAGCGTCATTTTGTCATCCTGGGGTGCTGAAGATCTGGAGCCAAACTCTTGGGCGCTAGATAGCTCTATCACGCACAATAACTCAGCATATTCGCTTAAGCTATACGGCAATACTTGGAAGCAAATGTACATCTCCCCAATCACACTGGATAGAGATACCGTGATCGAGTTTGCAGCGTTGTATGAAAATGTTGCTTTGGCGCAAGGCATCGGCTTTTCCGATGGCGATAATCACCTGTTTTATAGTATATCCGGAACTTCTATACTGGATCTGGAGACCTGGGTCCCCGTCTATCAAGGAGCCTATTCTCCAAGTTCTTGGAACCAATATAGATTGCCCTTGGGTGCGGATTGGGAAAGCTTCTTTGGTGAGTTTTCCGAAATTAGCTCCATCATCTTCGCAAACAATCTTTCCGGCTCGTATCAGCGGACAGTTTATTTTGACAGCATCTACGATATCAGCCCCACCCTGCCCATCGCGCCACAAGTGAGCATCCATCACAGCATTCCCCTCTGGAAAAACAATCTGGAGGTCCAAGTTCAATTTAGTGCGACAATCATGGATCCTGATAGTGACGACTTTTCCTATTTCTGGAGCTTCGGGGATTCTGAGTCGAGCCTGGAGGCGGCTCCACTACATACATTCACCGTCACTGATGCGCATCAATACAATGTCAGTCTCAGAGTCGAGGATGAGAGCGGTAAGTTTGGCTTTGCCTCAATCATGATCGACCTTGAGGAAGGCCCGAGCAGCTTGCCTCTGAGCTTAAACTTTGTTGGTGACGTCATGCTCGCCAGGCGCTATGACACCCAAGTGATTCCCCAGTTCGGCATCGAATCCATCTTCTCTCCGACCTACGGAATGCTGGGCGGAGCAACTGATGTCACTATCGCAAACTTAGAGTCAGTGCTCGCTAATACCGGTAGTCCCCACCCTACCAAGTCCGTCGTTTATCGCGGAAATCCCGCCAATGTAGCAGGCTTGACATACGCTGGAGTAGACAACGTTTCACTGGCAAACAACCACAGTCTGGACTATGGACTGCCCGCACTGCAGCAAACTATGAGCATCCTTGACGCTAATGGGATCGGCTATAGTGGCGCCGGGGCAAACTCCTATGAAGCCTATCAGCCTTCCTTCATCCACAAAAAAGGTATCAATATCGCGCTTCTCAGAAGCAGTGACCGCACTGGGCAATACAACAACGCTCAGCCCTATCTGCATGCAGGCTTTGACAAAGAGGGCTTTGCCTACATGACTCCCTATTACAACATGATGCAGATCGCTGCTGTGGCTGAAATCGCCGATCTGGCGGTCATCGAAATGCACGCGGGAAGCGAGTATTCTCTCCAGCCCGGAGCGGATTATGGAAAGAGTAATCCCTATCTGGCAGACACTCAAGACGAGGACTATTTCTACCGCTATGACGTTCCCCATCAATGGGATCGTGAGATCCGACACAGCGCAGTCGACAACGGCGCAGATTTGGTGATCGTGCATCATCCGCATATCATACAGGGGTTGGAGCTTTATTGTGGCAAGGTGATCGCCCACTCTTTGGGGAACTTCGTCTTTGATCTTGACTATCCCGAGTGTATGCCATCTATGGTGTTCTACGTCGATGCATATCCGGATGGTTTTCGCAATCATTATGTCAGGCCGGTCTATATTGATTCCTATATACCCCGTCCTGCAACAGGACATCTGGGTTTGCATATTCTTGATTACATCGCTATGAAATCCCGCGAATTGGATACTATCGTGATCGTAGACAAGGAAGATCTCACGGCATCTGTCCCCTTGGAGCCGGAGCTATTGGGGCAAACTCAATATCCATGGGAAACTAAGCCTAGTTTTGAGATTCACCAAGATGGATATCAGAAGACAGCCCCGATCAAATTGCCTAGATTTGGCAGCATCAGCCAGATCAGTGCTCAGCCCGCCCAAGATGCTGAATATAGGTTGGGTTCTGATCTCATCTGGTTTGGGAACTTTGAAGATGAAGGCTCCACATTATGGACTCCCGCAGATTACTCTAATCACAGCGTGGACGGAGAACGGAGCGCATACTTTGGCAGCACGCAAGCGAACACTCAAGAATCCACTTTCCGCCTGAAGGCAAAGATCTATGACAATCAAAAAGACTACAGTCTCTACGGCTGGATCCGCACCAGAAACGCAGGAAGCGCAAACATCACCATCCGCTATTTCTCACAACGCAATTCATCCTATCCTATCTCAACCGAAGACATCAGCTTGGATGTCGTTGGCACCTCTGCTTGGACATGGTACTACAAAGAGCTAAACATGCCTTCCAATGCTTGGTACTATGATGTGGTGCTTCGTTTCAGCGGAACCGGCATCGGCATGTCTCAAGCATGGTTTGACAACGTCGGGCTGATCCAGTGGACCCCATGGCAAGAAGCCTCCATCGAGCAAGACGTCATGCATCCAAACAACTATTATTGGCTTCAATTGCAGACTCAGGAAGCGGTCAAATCCATCACTTGTCAGCTCACTGAAACTGCCTATCAGACCCCCGCGCGCAACACTTCCTTCAGACAGATCCCCACCAATATTCCCATGAGCGTCTTCCCAAATCCCTTCAATCCACAGACAAAGATCCGCTTTAGCCTTATCCACGGCGGACAAACCAGTATCAAGATCTACAATATCAAAGGACAACTGGTGCGGGAGCTTTCAAATGAAGTACTAAGCCCGGGTGAGCATAGCGTCATCTGGGATGGCAAAGATGATCGAGGCAGAGCCGTATCCTCGGGTCTGCATCTGATACGCATTCAGAGCTCCAAAGAACACGCCATACGTAAAGCTGTATTGCTGAAATAGATAAATCATCAAAGCTCGGACGGTATGCCATATTTAGCTTGACGGAATATGGCAAATCAAAAGCTTTGCCAACAATCCTGACAGCATGTCAGGGGTGTGGTGCTAAATTAGCTCAGTCCGGTAGAGCAACTGATTCGTAATCAGTAGGTCGGGGGTTCGAATCCCCCATTTAGCTCCATTATTTTGCAAAGACTTAGCAGGATATTTGATGTCGACAATGAACCCATGAGTTACAAATGAGTGACAAAACACAAAAAAACCCCGGTCAAAGCCGGGGATAATTCTAGCGGTAATTTGCTTATTTTAGCTCAGGGTATAGACATCCCTTGTGGAAGAATTTGAAGACCAGCTTATCTCTGTCGATCAGGACAGGGATGGCTTTATCTGATGCCACAAATTTGCCACATCCAGAGCATTGCAATGTCTTGCGGGTGAATTGACATCTAACCTTGTGGATAAACAGTTTTTTGTTGCCTATGGCTAGATTCAGGTGTCGGATATGCTCTGCTTTGTCTTGCAGCTTCATGAATGTGTGCCACGTCAGATCCATCCCAGAGATCCATGAGATATCATGAAGATTTCATCCCCAAAACTGCGTGACTTTCCGCAGTCATCACGGTCAATTTACCAGAGCCGTAAGTCCTTGTCTTATCACCCCTTGCAGACTCGACCGGTGAGCGACCGGTGAGCAAGGCATGAGGATGGCATATTTTTCAATGCTTTACGAGGCTGATTTTCTGCTGCTTCGGGCATATTATCGTGTCATTATCGGTTTTGTGATTGTGATCTAAGACCTATGATTTTGGATGAACGCAGATTGTTAGATTCTCACGGTTTTGATGCTGCCCTGATTTAGCTTCAAAGCGGGCTCACCGTGAATCATCATGATGATCCCGATATCTTTACCACAGTTTGGGCATTGTGGACGGCTATGCGTTTCAGCTCCACTAAGCCCCACTTTGTCATCGGTCAGTCTTGAGATCAGAACCTTGATGAGGCGACCTTTGCCTGCTTTGAAGTATCTGAAGAGTAGAAATCCGCACTTGCAATCGATATCAATGATCTTCCCGGTTCGCATCAGTATACTCCTTTAATTTGGTCGCGTTTTCATCAAGACAATGGATTGCTACTGCCATGGATCTGTCAAGATCTGTTTGGATGGTCTGCAATAGTCGAGATTCGCATTTTCAATAGTCATGATGTCCCAAACCCACAAAACTGGCAGGCCTTTTGATCAGATAGACGAAAAAGCCTGCCATTATCACAAATAAACGCTAGATGTTCAGTAGCTAGTGGATCATAGGATCACTTCTATCTCATCTATGCAGCATGTTCAATCTCGTTGGCAATGTTCTTTTCAAACCAGGCATCATCTGCCTTGGCAAATGGAGTCAAGAAGCTGGTGCTATAGTTAAATAGAAAGTTTATCACGCCCAAAAGAGCGGTGAACAATCCTATCAAAAGAGCTATTATGACCATAAAGGCATACATACCAAGGCTATTGGTAAGCTCGGAGCTTCCATCACGTTCCCATGGTCCATCACCATACTTCACATAATGCTTTGTGGCTGCACTAGCAAAGAGTCCGGCAAACACACCGCCAAAGAATCCTCCACCACTAAATCGCTTAGCCGCGCGCTCTATCCCATATGTAGGGATTTTGCTTGCCAGGAAATACAGGATCAAGCCCAATACGTGGAATGCGAAGTAACCCCACAAACCACCCCAGGCGATCAATATTCCCAGAGCAGCACTACAGAAGATGATCAGCTTGGATCCTGCAAACACACGCTTTGTTCGCACCAGATAGTGATCTGTGTGCGCTTGAACACTTTCGATGATCTCTTCATCTGTAGGGCAAAGTCTGGTATTGATATAATCCAATGCTTTCTTGATAAATCTTGCCTGATAGCCGCGGTTGATCATTACTCTCTCATCGCCCTCATCATCCACAAATCTATCCAGTTTGGATTCGATTTTCTTGATTACTAGGGAGCTGCGATGATTGCGTTCTTCTACGCTCATATCTCCAAAAGGCTGAGTGCCTGAGCTTTCTGTGATGGGTGTTTTGATTACTTCGTTTAGATTTGTGTAGATTACAATAGGAAGGATAAGAAGGGTTCCACCCAAATAGCCAATCATGACCAGCAAAGTAAACCAATCAATGCTTCTCTTACCATTCTCTTCGCTGTCAGCACTAACCTCTTCACTGCCAGCAACAACTTCTTCACTGCCAGCAATAACCTCTTCACTGCCAGTATTATCCGTAGCAAACATAGAAACTGAAACAGCCAGAATCAACACCACCAGGATGAAGGCTCTGAGATATGTCCCATACTTCACGGATTCCATAATTTACCTCTTTTTTATTATTTCTGCGCATTGGGTTTCTGCACAGAGTATCTATATGTGGGAATTTATTTTATGGATATGTTACCAAGATTGAACCCTAATTAGTTTTAGTCAAGAAAAATGTTGTTACATGAATACTTGTCACGCTATCGTGATGAATGTTTTGCACACTCAGATTCACTTTCAGTGACTTGTATTCTATCCCTAGCCAAAGTACTATACTTTCCTGAAGATAAGCTTTTTTGAGAATTGAATGTTCCCCGATTTTTGCGTGACGATATAGACTCCTCAGCGCATGAGCGTCCATTGTTATCACGCCCATCCCACGCAATTGACCCGCCGCCGGATTGGACGCCATGTGTCCATACTTTCTGTCCAAGGCTATTCCTTATGAAGAAAATGAGCTTCCACTTCTTTTAAAATTTGGCAATCTCAAGTCTTAATACACCTAAAAGGCTTGACACATTGCAGCCATAAAAAAGCTTAGATTCAATGATGACAAAAGACAAATCCTCACATGCAGCTATAGCTCTATTTTCCGGAGGCTTAGATAGCCTTTTGGCGGTAAAATGGATGCAAAAAGCCGGATACACCATCCATTCGGTGTACTTTCTCACGCCCTATATGCCATCTGCCAGAGCCCTGGAATCAGCGGCTGCAAATGGAATCGACCTCATCGTCAGAGACATCTCAGAAGAACACCTTGAGATGATGAAAAATCCCACTAGTGGATTTGGCAAACAGATCAATCCCTGCATTGATTGCCATGCTCTGATGTTTCGGATTGCCGGAGATATGATGCCCGAGATCGGGGCCGACTTCCTGATCTCCGGTGAAGTCTTGGGACAAAGACCCATGAGCCAACGGCGAGACGCTATGAACCGAGTAGGACGTCTCAGCGGATATCGTGATCTTTTGATTCGCCCATTATCGCAGAAGCTCCTGCGTGACACGACCCCGATCCGAGAAGGCTGGGTGAATATTGATGATATGTTGGACATCTCAGGGCGAGGACGATATCGGCAGTTGGAACTGGCAGAAGAGCTTGGCATCAAAGATTTTCCCACTCCCGCGGGAGGCTGTCTGCTAACGGACAAGAATTACACAATCCGCCTGCGTGACCTCATGGAAAAGGATCAAATGGATGCCCAAAATCTAGAGCTTCTGAAGTTTGGTAGGCATTTTCGGCTAGACGACTCCAGCAAACTGATCATCGGCAGAGATGAGCGGGAGAACTCTATCCTTGATGGCAATTCACAGGGCTTGATCAAGCTCAAGGCGCGGGACTATACCGGCCCACTGGGATTGATCACCAATGATTCCCCTTCGTCCAAAATACTGTCTATGGCTCTTGATTTCTTTTGGTTTTATCACAGTAAAGCCCCGGCTTCGGGAATCGTGCAGATCACCATGCCGGACGGCAGCACTAAAGAACAGCTTGCAAATAAAGCAGATGCAGAGACCATGATTGGTCTTAGGCTATCACAAGATAATTAGAGGGAAGAACATGCTCAGAATCGAATCTTTCAATCTCCTGCCGTCTTTTATGACAAACACTTGGCTATTGTGGAATGATGTGACTCATGACGCAATTCTGATCGATCCCGCAGCTCCCAATCAAGAGCTCATCGATATCATTAAAGAAAGAAATCTCAAGATAACAGCCATTGTCAATACGCACGGGCATGGAGATCATATTGGCGGGAATCCCTTTTTTAAGGCTGCCTTCGACTGCCCGATCATGATCCATGAGGATGACGCTAAGATGCTGATTGACAACAAGAAAAATCTCAGTGAATTCATGGGCACACCTCTTCCCGGCTATCCCGCCGATAGGCTGCTTAAAGACGACGACATCATCATGATGGGAGAAAATAAAATCCGAGTGATCCACACGCCGGGACACACTCCCGGAGGTATCTGCCTATTGGTGGACAAGCTCTTGATCTCTGGCGATACACTGTTTGAGATGAGCATCGGTCGCACAGACTTCCCCGGTGGAAGTCACCAGAAGATCATCGATTCCATCAGAGATAAACTCTTTGTATTGCCTGAAGATACGGTCGTCTTCCCGGGACATGGACCTCGGACATCCATCGGCATGGAAACTCAAAATAACCCTTTCTTAAGAGGATAAGAAATGCACGACACAGTCTTGATACTAGATTTTGGCTCACAATACACTCAGCTCATCGCTCGCAGAATCCGTGAATCCGGTGTCTATAGCGAGATTCATCCCTTTAACTACCCGATAGAGAAGATCCGGGAAATGCAGCCCAAAGCCCTCGTGCTCTCGGGAAGCCCGTTTTCGATCGGACACAGCAATGCCCCCAAGCCGCATCCCGGCATATGGGATTTGGATATCCCCATCTTGGGTGTCTGCTATGGAATGCAGCTGGTCGCGGAACACTTCGACGCAGAAGTGGCAGCCGCGGAAAAACGGGAATATGGCAAAGCTGATATCATGATCAGAGTCGATGATCCTATCTTTGAGAACATACAGGACGGCTCCCAGGTCTGGATGAGCCATGCCGATAAGGTGCGAGACCTATCACCCTGCCTCAAGATTCTTGCTGCTACACAGAATTCGGATCATGCAGCCTTTAGACATCAAACGCAACCGATCTATGCCTTGCAGTTTCATCCGGAAGTGCATCACAGCCTTTGTGGCAAACAGATCTTAGCGAATTTTCTCTTTAACATTGCCCGGCTTAATCCGGATTGGAGCCCGGGATCTTTCGTGCAAGAAAGCATTGCGCAGATCCGGAATGTAGTTGGCAAAGATAGAGTGATCCTAGGCCTCAGCGGAGGAGTGGATTCTTCTGTGGCAGCGGCACTTTTGCATCAAGCCATTGGTAATCAGCTCATCCCAATCTTTGTGGACACCGGGATGATGCGCCATGAAGAAGGACGACGCGTGCGCGAAATGTTCCGTGCTTACCCATCTTTAGAGATTGATTATGTGGATGCCTCAGAGATGTTTCTCTCACGCATGGAAGGCGTCAGCGATCCCGAACAGAAGCGCAAGATCATCGGCAAAACCTTCATTGAAGTCTTTGAGAATGAAGCCGCTAAATATCCTGATGCGAGCTTTCTGGCACAAGGCACTTTATACCCGGATGTGATTGAGAGCGTGTCTTTTGCCGGACCATCAGTGACGATAAAGAGCCATCACAATGTCGGTGGTCTGCCCGAAAAGATGAAGATGAAGCTGATCGAACCATTACGCGAGCTCTTCAAAGACGAAGTTCGCAAAGTGGGCATCACGCTGAATCTTCCTGAGGAATTGGTCTATCGTCATCCCTTCCCGGGACCCGGGCTGGCGGTGAGAATCCTTGGAGCGGTCGACAAAGACAAAGTGAGCCTCTTGCAAAAAGCGGATGAGATCTTCATTAGCGAGCTCAGGAAGTGGAATCTGTATCATGAAACATGGCAGGCATTTGCCGTGCTGCTTCCGATCCAAAGCGTCGGAGTCATGGGAGATGAACGCACCTATGAACAAGTCTGTGCTTTGCGGGCGGTAAATAGCGTTGATGGCATGACGGCGGAGGTCACAAAGTTTCCCTTTGATTTCCTACAGAACGTCTCAAATCGCATCTGCAACGAAGGCAAGGGAATCTCCAGCGTCGTCTATGACATATCGTCCAAGCCACCCGCCACGATCGAATGGGAGTAGTGCATCACACGATAAAGCCGGCTCCCAAGACCAAGTCATCATGATAGAAAGCGATCACTTGTCCGGGTGTGATGGCTGAGATGGGCTTTCTGAACTTGACGTAATAAGAGCAGTCTCCCATCTTCTGGATTGTGCAGGGATTTGGATTGCCGGCAAGACGAATCTTGGCTGTGCAATCAAGAGTGGATTCAGGCTCTGATATGGATATCCAGTTAAGCCCCACAGCCCACAGAGAATCGCTATAGAGAGCAGATTCAGGACCGATGATCACCCGATTGGTCTTCTCGTCCAGACCAATGACATATTGTGCTTCAGAAAATCCGGCAAGCCCGAGACCTTTCCTCTGCCCTATCGTATAGTGAATCAGCCCCCGATGACGACCAAGGACCTTCAGGTCTTGATCAACGAAGTCTCCCGGCTCGATAGAGTAATCAGCGAAAAGAGAGCTATTGTCGTTGCTTTCCAAGAAGTCCTGGCTTTCCTTCTTTTTCACCAGATAGTCATAGCCCTTGGATTGGGCAAACTGCCTGATCTGAGATTTCTTCATCCCGCCTAAAGGGAAAAGAGTCTGAGCCAGTTGCTCTTGAGACAGCATGGACAGGAAATAGGATTGATCTTTAGAGGAGTCCACTGCCTTCCTAAGAAGCCAACGAGAACTAGCCTCATCATGGCTGATCTGGGCATAATGTCCGGTGGCAAAGCGATCAAAATCGACTCCCAAAGCCCTGGCCTTTTGGAGCATCGCCCCAAACTTGATGTGCCGATTGCATATCACACAGGGATTTGGCGTCTTGCCAGCTATATATGTCCGCACGTAATAATCAAGGACGGTCTCGGCAAACTCCATCTCCAGATCGATGATATGATGCTCAATGCCCAGCTCTTTTGCCAGTTTCACCGCGGATGCTACCGCTT
Source organism: uncultured bacterium (assembly GCA_937960795.1). GTDB lineage: Bacteria > Cloacimonadota > Cloacimonadia > Cloacimonadales > Cloacimonadaceae > UBA5456. The sequence goes on from CALGPA010000029.1 coordinate 15,438, forward strand.
GTGGCTCGGAAGGACCGAAGCATCCACGCTTGTCGGAGCATGTCACCTTGCTGGATGGGCTCCACTTTGCCATAGTCACGCCTATGACTTCATGTCCTTGTTCCAATAGCATCAACGCACACATTGTGCTGTCGACGCCTCCGCTCATTCCTAAGACGATCTTCATGCATGTACCTCAAAAAAGCTTTCTAGACGAAGGACGGTTCTGGAATCCAGCCTTTCCGGCAGCTCCCCTTCCAGATTTAAGAAGGGTAGCGATATGTGCTTCTTCAGAAGAAGGTTATCTATCTGCAGATGGCAAAAGGCTTGAGTATAGCTGATGATCCCGTTTAAACTGCGGAGCTTGATCTGCTCTCTGATATCTTTTAGCCTGTCCATAACGCTGTATGGATATGTGTAAATAAGATATTGATCCACAATGTCCTCCACGAGATGCGGCATCGAAAACTGCCGCTGCACCTCGTTGAATACTACATCTCCGCCTAAATCGCTGATGACATCATAGAGATCGCGGAAGATGGGCGGCACGCCCAGATAACCAAGCCGCAGATTGGTGGGCAAAGCATCTCTCTGCTTGGCTTCATACAAGAAATCATTAAGCTCCCGCTCAAATCTTTGGGGATCGCCCTGAAAGTCCGAGGAATTCACCAACCAGAGATGGTTCTCTTTCCCGCTCACACGACGCTCAGAATAGCACAATCTATCCAGCTCCACAAGCTTAACTCGGATGGAATCCAGCCACTTTTTGGCTTCCTGACTTTGTTTGCGGCTCACCCCATAATGCTCTTCAAGAGACGATATCTCTTTGTCAAGGGCAGCATATTCGCGTTGAGGCGGAAATGAAAAGCGATACACAGGGATTCCTTCTTCCTTTATCATTTCTAGAAGTGAACCGGAATTTGAGCAATCTCCCTGAACGATTCCAATCACTTCATCAAGATCCGAGCACAAAGCCGATGAGAAATTGCCTTTGATCCAAGAACATAGGCTACGTGGGAATCCCTTAAGTTCTGCATCATGAATATGGGCAGATGAATCCTGGCTGAGAAAGATGTTGTTAAGATCAATCGGCACAAGTCCTGCAGCATAAAGCACTTCAACGGGCAAGGATGTGGTGAATCCGATGCGTTTAGTCTTCACAGGCCAGCTCCAGATATTCATTCTCAAGATTCTCGATCTGTTGATTGATCTCGCAGATCATCCCTTGCAGCCTAGCCGCTTCATCATTAAGAGCTTTCACCTTGCTGCTATCATTGTACGTAAGCGAATCTGCGAGCATTTCATGAATCTGTGAGATCCTGGATTCAGAGCTCTGTTTCTGCTCGCTTTTCTCTTCAATCTTCTTGTGGATTTGATCAAGATGCCAAGGGTTTACCTTGCGTTTCTTTTCGCGCTCAGGAGCCTTTGCTTTGATGACTTCCGGTTCACTGAACGCCATTTCGATAGCCTCATCTATTCCGACATCTGTCTGAGTGATGGTCTTTGAGATCTTGCCGCCGCTAATCTTGCTGCAAAATACCCAATAGCTATCCGCCAATTCTCGAATAAAATGTCTATCGTGCGATACAAAGATGATGCTACCATCAAAGTTCTTAAGTGCCTCCAAGAGAGCATCATGCATCGGAATATCCAGATGGTTCGTGGGCTCGTCCAGAATCAATAAATTGGGTTTCTCATGGATTAAGACACTCAGATACAGACGGGACTTCTCGCCTCCCGACAGCACAGAGACTTTTTTCTCGACATCATCCCCCCTAAATCCAAATCTCGCCAGCCAGGAGAGGACGTAGCCTTGCGGCTCAGATGGAACCAGCTGCCACAGAGTCTGCATCACTGTCAAGGATTCATCCAGAGTATTCTGATGTTGGTCATAATAAGCAATCTTGAGGCTTGCGCCCAGATAGAGCTCTCCGGATAAGATCGGGTGGCAGCCAAGCAGAATCCTGAGCAATGTGGACTTCCCGCAGCCGTTTGGCCCGATGATGGCAATGCGATCCTGCCAGTGAGCTTTGAGCTGGACATTTTCCGCCAGAATCAAGTCAGCACCGACGCCGAAACTGACATCATCCAGACGAAAGACATCGTTGCCGCTACGTGAGGCACTATGAAGCTTGATGGTAATCCCACTATCTGCTTGCGGTGCTTCCACGAGTTCCATTCTTTCCAAGCCCTTAAGTCTGGACTTGGCTTGATTTGTCTTTTGTCCCGCGATGTTTTTCTGGATGAAAGCTTGGGTTTCCTTGATCTGTTTCTGTTGTCGTTCATATTGGCGTTGTTGGCTAAGCAGGGCAATCTGCCGAGCTTCAAAGAAGGAGCTGTAATTGCCTTTGCTGATTGAAATTCTGGCTCCTGATATATAGTAGATCGAAGTGGTAATGCGGTCTAGAAAGTCGCGATCGTGGGAAACCACCAAATATGGCCGGGGATTGTCTCTCAGATAGTTTTCCAGCCATCGTATCATTGATAGATCCAAGTGGTTGGTCGGCTCATCAAGGATCAGGAGATCATATCTTTTTAGAAGCAGGTAAGCAAGGCAGATCCGAGTCTGCTCTCCCCCACTGAAGTCAGCTATGACCTTACACCACTGCTCCTCCGGGAAGCCGAGGGATAGCAGGACATGCTTGATCTCATTTTCATGCTCAAAAGCGCCGCATTGATGCATCTTTTCGATGACAAAGTTTAGCTCTTCTTGAGTAGTAAGATCGTGTTTTTCTTCGAGCTTTGCAGACAAGTGATGCATCTCTCGTTTGAGATGGGATATGTCTTCTCGCGCAGATTCAATATACTGCATTAGGCTTAGACCTGGGTTGATCGTGGCATTTTGGGCAAGATATGCTATGTTTAGTTTTTTCGCTGTTTGGATCCTGCCCAAACTGGGACGTAGATCCCCCAAGATCATCTTGATCAAAGTGCTTTTTCCACTCCCATTGGGTCCGATGAGACCGATCTTGCTATTGTGCTCAATTGTGCAATTCACTCCCCGAAGGACATATTCACCGGCAAATTCGATCCCCAAATCTATGCATTGGACTAGGCTCATTCTTTCTCTCGCATTACTTTAGCTACTTAAAAGCAAAGAATATCGAGCGCAGATCCTGTCAAACATATTCTTATCCCGATCCGCAGTCTATCTCCCCATCAAAAAAAACCGACTTCCATGAGCCGGCTTTTTTTGATGTATATTGACTGGCTTAGTTTAGAAGTTCTTTTAGATGGGATACATAATCTGCTGCGCCCCCAGGACGGTATCCGGTGCGAGCGATCTCTTTGCCTTCTTCATCGACGAGCACTATAGTGGGATAGCCCTGGATGCCAAATTGGCGTTGCAGCATGCTGTTTTGTTGTTTCAGTTCATCACTTTGAGCGATGTTGCGCGGGAAGTCCAGCTTCAACATCACAAGATTTTCTTCGGCATATTTCTTAAACAGATCTTGACTAAAGACCTCCTCAGCAAGGCGGATGCACCATCCACACCAATCTGAACCGGTAAAGTTCACCAAGATAGGGCGTTGCATCTCTTTGGCTGCTGAAATGGCCAAGTCCCAATCCTCAGTCCAAGATCCCGGCAGATAATCCTCAGATCCGGAAGCCGGCAAGATCTCTTCTGCGGATTCCACATTGGCAGATTCCTGGGCAGGACTGCAGCTAAGCACTGCGACCATTGAAATTAGGACTAATATGAAAATGAATTTCATTGCGATACCTCTTTATCATTTAGGAAGATCTTCACTATGATCTCAGCAGCTTCCTTGAGCATTGCATTGACCGCGCAATACTTCTGGGTGGAAAGATTGACAGCTTTGACCACTTTGTCTTCAGGAAGATCTTCGCCACTAAAGCGGAATTTGACTGTGATTGTTTTATAGACCATCGGGTGTTCGTCCTGAGTCATGCCATCTGCTTCCATAGAGAAGGAATAGTCTTTGACCTGCATCTTCTTTAGGATAGACACGATATCCATCCCGGAACACCCTGTGAGAGCTGCTAAGAGAAGCGGTTTGGGACGTGGGCCGGCATCATGCCCGCCATTGCCAGTTGCCACGTCCATTTTGAGAGTGTGCCCATTGATCTCGGTTTCAAAGCCAAGATCGCCGGTCCATTTGGTTACTAGTGTATTGCTCATGATCTCTCCTTTAGAGTTCGATCATGGTCTCTTTGAGGACCTCTTCATATTTTTCAACGTATTTTTTGAAAGCTTTGTAAACATCGTCGATATCTTTCTGTGGGATCTTGTCAAGAAGGCTTTCTTGCTGATCCAAGACGGTTTTCTGGCTGTTTTCTGCGAGTTTACTTCCCTTTGGAGTGATGATGGCAAACCAGCAACGACGATCCACATCGCTAGGACGACGAGTGACCAGCTTTTTGTTCACCAGATTGTCCATAATCCTTGTCACACGGCTGTGAGACACATTGAGCGCGCGCGACAATTCATTCATGTTTGCCGGCTCCCCTTTGCTAAAAAGGTAGTTTAAAAGCATGCATTCCATACGCCCTGCTTGCAAGCAAGCCTTTTGCGCATAGTCAATATCAGTAAGAACTACTTGTAGACGAGTAACAAGGTCGTGGAACTTTTCCGGATAGTTTGTCATTTTGATCTCCTGTATCTTATTTTTGTTATTGGTTTTAGACAATATTTCAGTTGGCACGGCGAGCATCACTAATCCTATGTTTACCATGCGTTTAAAGACTATTTTGACGTCTTCTCATCAATGGCATTTTCAGCCAAACAAAAAGCTGAAAGACGATCAG
>CALGPA010000030.1 GCA_937960795.1 uncultured bacterium
ACCCTGTTTGATGACGATTTATCTAAAATGTGGGAACCGGGGGCTCCTGTGGGAAGAGACAGAATAGAAGCTCTGAAAGTATTTGCTGAAAATGGGATAGTTACTTGGGCAAGCTTTGAGCCTGTTATTGATCCAGTGGAATCCTTGAAAATGCTAGAAATTGTTTCCGGATTCATAGATCATGTGAAGATAGGGAAAATTAATAACCATCCCCAAGAAAGACTAATTGATTGGGTGAAATTCTTGAAGGATGCAGTTTCAATATGCAGGGATACAAATATGAAGTTTTATATTAAAGATGATTTGGCAAGGTATGCCAATGGAATAGTGTTTTCAAGAGAAGAAAGAGACAAAGATTTTCTAAATGTGTGATGAGATAATATCCTGACAAGGAGCATCGAATGATTAGAACCGCCGAATGTGTAACCCCGAAGCATCCAGACAAGCTGTGCGACCGCATAGCTGATGCTATATTGACGGAGGCAATCAAGCAAGATCCAAACGCCAGAACGGCAATAGAAGTTTGTGCCGGGCATGGCATTGTAACCGTTCTTGGCGAAATGACAACCACAGCATTTGTTGATGTTGCTGATATAGCCCGCAAGATTACAGATGGTGAATGCGGAGTGCAAGTCAATATTGTGCGGCAGTCACCCGACATAGCGATGGGTGTTGATGCCGGAGGCGCCGGAGATCAAGGCATTATGATCGGATATGCCTGCAACGAAAACGATAATCTTATTCCTACGGAATTAAACCTCGCCAGGGATTTGTGCCAATTCATTTATATGCGACACGAAGTTGACGGCAAAACTCAAATCACAATGGACGGCAATAAAATATCCGCTATTGTCGCAAGCTTTCACAACACAAAGAGCGGAGACCTGAGATCCCTTGTGCACCAGTGGCTTGATGGCAGAAAATGCGAATCGATAATGTGCAATCCTGCCGGCGATTGGAAAACCGGCGGGCTTAACGCTGATTCTGGCGTTACGGGCAGGAAGCTTGCCATAGATAACTACGGAACCAGAACACCCATTGGCGGCGGCGCATTTAGCGGAAAAGACCCAACCAAAGTGGATCGCTCTGCTGCGTATATGGCAAGAAAAATTGCAGTCGATATCTTGCGCCAGAAAAACGCAAAAGAAGTTATCGTTTCGCTTGCGTATGCAATCGGCGTTCCTGATCCGGTAATGACGGAGTGTATTGCCGATGGAAATCATGTTGACATTTCACACTACAACTTGACACCAAAAGCAATTATCGATGCACTTGGGCTTCGTAATATTGATTATGAAAAAACAGCAACGTGGGGGCACTTCGGCATCGGCATGCCGTGGGACGCATAATATGGCAGCGACCAAAAAAGACAAGCCAAAGAAACCCGTGGGCAGACCGCGCATCGAGCTTGATCCAAAGCAAGCTAAAATTTTCGGCTATTTCCGTGCCACATACGACACAATGGCTGAGCAGATCGGCTGCCACGTGGATACAATCCGAGCTGCTATGCAAAAAGAAGATTCGGATTTTTCAAGGGAGTATAAAAAAGGCTTTTCTGGAATGAAGATGAAACTGTCCGAAGCTCAGGTTAAGACAGCGATTGAGGATCGCAATCCCACGCTGTTAGTATGGCTTGGCAAGCAGTATCTTGGGCAGAAAGATGTTCCGGATGCGCCGCAAGACCACAACAAACCCGAAATATGCATGCGCCCAGCGCGGCTGGCGGAATCCGATGAAGATTAACTTTTGTGAAGATCATTATTTGCCGCATCAATGGCAATTCCTTAATGATTGGAGCAGAACGCTTGGACTAATCGGTGGGCTTGGATCTGGCAAAACTGCAGCGTTTCTTGCTAAGACGTTCATCTGCCACATCAGTCGACCAGGCGCAACCGGCAGGAGTAATGTCGGCATCGGCTATCCATCTTATGGTGATGCGAAGGAGTTGTTTTTCTACCCGTATTGCGATATGTTGGATATGGCGGGCATCAAATATGTAGAGAACAAATCAGAGCTTACAATCAAAACCGAACAGGGTCAAGTCAAGATAGTGTCCGCATTCCACCCGGAGCGGATTAAGGGCTTTTCGTTCACCGATTTCGGTTTTGATGAAATTGATACGCTTGATTTGGCGAAAGGGAAAACCGCTATCCGCCGAGCAAGAGAGCGCTTGCGTGGACGCAGAGACGCTCAATTGTTTATGGTATCTTCACCGGAAGGCTTTTCCACCTGTTACGATGTGCTGAAGAAGAATCCGAATCCCGGCACATCCGTCATTCATGCCGATACGCGATCGAATACATATCTCCCCACCGAATACATTAATGATTTGATGTCTACTTATGACGAACAGATGGCTATGGCATATATTAGTGGTCAATTTGTAAACCTGAACAACATGGCGGCACATTACGCGTTCAAGCGCGCTATTCATGTTCATGCCGTGCCGAAGCCAGATCTTGGTGACGTGATTCTTGTAGGGATCGATTTTAATGTTAATCCAATGACGGCTGCTTTGTGCTATACTCGCGAAATTGACGGGCGCACACATTACTTTTTCTTTGCCGAATACTATCTTTTGAACGCCAACACATATCTGTTGTCAGACTTGCTGGCAGAAGACTACCCAAATCGCGTATTGCGCTGCTATCCGGACCCGACAGGAATAGCGCGCAAGACATCATCTGACGCAAGCGATATAGAAATACTGAAGCGCAAGGGCTTTGATGTCCGGTATCGACACGGCATAACGCAACGCAGATCGCTCAATATCGCCAATGGCGCATTTGCGCATAATGTTATCCACATCGATCCAAGCTGCGATAACTTGATTAACGATCTTGAGCAGGTGGTCACCGATGCGGCTGGCGCTATCATGAAACCAAACAACACAATGCTGACACATATTTCTGACGCAATGCGCAACATAATCGTTGTTGACGCATTAGTTAAACAAGAACAAACACCGTGGGATGTAGCATGAACTTAGATTTAATACGCAGAGCAAAAGCGAACAGCATAATGCAAGATGATTCACAGCGGCGCATAATTACGCGCATGGCGATAGACTTTTACAACTATAACCAAGAACCGTATACTTTGGCGAAAATTAAAAGCCGATACCCGGACACATATACCGATCTGCAACACTATATTGTGGCGACAGATTTGTCTCGCGCGCTAACCCGCCAGCTTGCCAAGATATTCCAGCAAGACCCCTCTATCGTATTAGATGGAGCGTCAGATAATTTAGCTAAACATTTTACTGATTTGCTTGATGGCGTGAACTTATTCGGTTCTTTGCGCGTCATTGATCGATACGCAGAGACTTGCAATCAGATAGGCATTGCGCCTATTTATAATCCGCGAACAGGCAAAATAAAGCTGGACTTCATTACGCCGGATCGCTGCATAGTTTGGCAAGATGACGTTGACCCAACCGAAGCCGTAGCTGTGGCTTACACAATCCGGAATAAGTTCAACACTCCGATTGCGGAGCGCTCTGATGTGTATGCGCTCTGGACGGATGACGCATATCGCGTAGTGACACTGAAAACGGATGGAACGATTGACGCAGATATTGAGCCGCCTCAGCCTAATCCATACGGTCGCATCCCAATTGCTTGGTTTCGCACCGATATGGCAATTGACTCTTTTTGGCTTGATCGCCAATTTCCGATGGTAGACGCTAATCTGCGCGCCAATATCCAACTGACCAATCTTGATGTTGCGCTGGACTATCAGTCGTTCAGCACAATGTGGACGTCTGGCATGCCGGAAGGCGCGAAGCTTAACGTTGGCGTCCAGCGATACATCAATATCCCACGCGATCCCGTAACCGGCAACGTGAGCGGATCTATTGGCTATGCTACGCCATCGCCACAGCTTCAGACGGTCTGGGATATTGTTAACGATAATATAGCGCTTGCGGCGTCTCTTATGGGCATTAGCGCGGAAGCAATCAAGCAAGGAAGCTCATTCAGCTCCGGATATCAATTGCGCTTGTCAAAATCCGATGTGATATCGTATAACGTGGAAAAGCGATCTATATATCGAGAGTCATTGCGTGATCTCGTGCAGCTCATCATGGATTGTAAGCGACTTAATAGCAATATCAACATGCCGGAAGCTGCTGATATAAAGATTGACTTTGCCGATGTAACGATTGAACAAAATCCGTTAGAAGAAGAGCAGGTGCGCACGCTGAAGATTTCCAATGGCACAATGAGCCGCGTAGACGCCATCATGCTTGATAACCAAGACTTGAGCCGTGAAGATGCGGAAAAGGAAATTGAGCGCATTGACGCCGATAACAATCGCTTCCGCATTGGCGCAGCAAACATTGATCAGGGACTGTTTGATGAATAAAGCAGTTTCGGCTAAAATTGACCAACAAACCGCGTGGTTTGAGCGCAATATGCAGAAGATTGCGAGCCGATTGGATGAGCGCATTTCCTCACTAATCCGCGAGCTCGACTCCAGCGGCGGGCATCTGCTGAACACAGAAGAAAACATCCAGATGTGGGCGCAAATCTATGGGTCAATTTTAGAAGAGCTGAGCGCATCAGGATACACCGAGCTTGTAACCAAATTAAACGAAAAAGAAAACGATTTACTGCGCTCCATAAAAAAGGCAAGTATCCCCGGAGCGGTTCCTTTGGCATTCACGAAGACAAGCCAATCGGCTATAAGTGCGTTCAATTCGCTTTGGAATGCGCGGATTGGAAATCTCGGCAATGATGTGGCGCGCCAGATTCATACCATTATTGGCGACAGTATTTTTGGCGGAACGAACATCGACGATCTCGTAAAATCGGTAAAAGCAATACTTGATAAGCAGCTTGTGCGATATGCCACCACCTATGTGAACACGAGCCGCGCAAAGTTTATCCAAATGATGCAATACGAAGCCGCTCGCAATTATGATGGCGAACTGTTTTGGGTGTATGATGGACCGGAAGATAAAGACACGCGTTCGGTCTGTCGCGAAGGCACCGGTATGGATATTAGTGCGATGTTCCCTAATGCGCCATATTTCACTGAAGAAGAGCGCATCGAATTTGA
>CALGPA010000031.1 GCA_937960795.1 uncultured bacterium
TCATCACCGAAAGCGGAGTCTCGCCCCTGGCTTTTCCCGGCTCAAATAGCGCCGATGAGGATGCTGTGATTAAATACAATAGCAACGAACATCTTCAAAGTGGTGTTAGAACCGATAGTGCGGAAGATATTATCAAGATGAAAGACAAAAGAAACCGCAAACTGAAAGCAATCGAAGAAGCCAGCAAAAAATATCAAAGAGTAGCCATATACGGATCCGGTAAGAGCGTAGTCTTTGCCTATGGCTCCACTGCCTTGGAGCTGCGTGAAGCTCTGAAGTATCATGATTTCCAGCTTGTAGTACCCATTTTCTTGGAGCCCTTTCCACAAGCCGAGCTCATCAGTTATCAAGGAACTGAAGTGATCATTGTGGAGCATTCTTCCCAAGCTCAGTTTGCGCGCTTGCTCAAGGAGAAGCTGGATGTTAAGGTCAAAAAGAGCATCCTTCGTTATGATGGCAGGCATTTCTCCTCCCTTATGCTGGCAAATGCCATCAAGGAGGCTGAAAATGCGTAATCTGACCTCGAAAAAAGAAAACACCTGGTGCACAGGTTGTGGAAATTTCGGGATTTTTGGAGCTGTCAAGACCGCCATCAAGAGGATAGTAGAGCAGGGATGTCCACTTGCAGATATTGTTATGAGTTCAGGTATCGGATGCCACGGAAAGATCTTTGACTATCTGGATATCTCCGGATTTTACGGCCTACACGGCAGAGCATTGGCGACTGCTTCCGGCATCAAGCTGGCGAATCCCAATCTTAGAGTCATCACTTTCGGCGGAGATGGGGACAGCTTGGGCGAAGGACTGGAGCATACCCTGTTTGCGGCCAAGCGAAATATTGATCTCACCTTGATCCTACACAATAATGGGAATTATGGTCTCACGACCGGACAAGCTTCGCCTTTGTCCGATCTCGGGTACAGAGGACTTTCCACTCCGAAGGGAAACGTGGAAATGCCCTTTACTCCGATCACTCTCATGATGGAGGCGGGAGCCAGCTTTGTGGCCCGCTCATACTCAGCCAAGATCCCACATCTCACCGAGATGATCTATCAAGCTATTCAGCACAAAGGATTTTCCTTCGTGGAGGTATTGCAACCATGCGTCAGCTATCACAATACCTATTCTCTTTACAACGACAAGTGCCGGATCTTTGAGGAGATCCCTGCCGAAGAAGACCATGCCCGAAAGCTTGCAAAAGATCCTGATCATATTCAGCTCGGAGTCTTCCGCAAAGTGATCCGTCCTAGATATGAAAAGCAAAGCGCGGCAGAGATTGATCCCTTGCGCCGTTCCGATCGCCTTGCTCTGCTAAAACGAGATGCAAATTGAAACAACGAAATCTTATTCAAGCCCTATTTCTTTTTGTCGCGTCGGGAATCATGGCCATGGTCGTTATCGGTGGTCAAAAAGCCATTCACAATGCATGTCCATATGCGCTCATCTGCTTTGGCGCTCTAAAGGGAAATCTTCTGTCTCTTTCTCTGGGTATTGCAAGTCTTGGAATTCTTTTGGGCATCCTTTTCATGCTGATATCCATGTTTTGGGGCAGAATATTCTGCGGTTACATCTGTCCTCTTGGCACGATCCAAGATGCTGTGTTTGCGCTACGTGGCAAGAAAGCACGGAAACAGATTCCTTTGATGTATGAACGCAAGCTAATCCTTGGCAAATATTGGGTGCTGGGCATCACATTTATTTTGGTAGTATCAGGCCTAGCGTGGATATCCATAAATCTCTGTCCAATCTATAGTTTTTCGCGCATGCCCAGTTTGGGACTTGGGCTTGTGATATCTATCTTGCTCATCCCAATTGCCGGCTTTTTTGTAAATCGCCTATGGTGTAGGTACATCTGCCCTTATGCAGCGCTATTGAACCTCGCGCAGAAACTTGGTGAGCTTCTTGGGATATCCAGGAAGAAGATCCATCGGAATCTTGAGCGCTGTATAGATTGCGGAATCTGCAATCGGGACTGTCCTATGAATCTTGATATCTTGGAAAATGAATATGTGCAGTCGCCGGATTGTATTCATTGCCTTAGATGCACTCAAAATTGCCCCAAACCGGGCACCATCACAAAGAAGAGAAATCCATGAAGCAAATCAGCATTATCCTCATCGTCGTGTTACTGGCACTAATTGCCGGAATGCAGTTCTTGGCAGCAAGAGGGATCTTCTCAAAACGAGAAAGCGTCACCGTCTGTCCGGTGGATGCAATATCAATGCAAAATGGCAAGGCTGTGATTGATGCAGACAAATGCATAGGATGCCGCCGCTGTGTCGATCCCTTGTCCATAGTCAATCAAAATGCAGATGGCGCAGATGACAAAGATGGGATCTTTGAGCATGATCCCGAGAGCCAAGAAAGCGCCGAGGAGATTCAAAGCTCCAATGGCACGATCGAGCTAAAGGCAAATATCACTCAGTCAGTACCCGAAGCATATCCCCAGACAAAAGAGATCCTCGTCAAACAAGATGAGGATGATCCTGAAGATGATATCTCGTTTAGTCACTATGTGGTGGACACTGAGGCTTGCATATCATGCAATCTATGCCTAAGGGTTTGCCCCGCAGAAGCGATCAGCATGGCAGATGGCAAAGCATATATTGATCCTGAGCTCTGTATCAATTGCGGAACATGCGCCGGCGAACAGCCGGAAAGCTTTCGCGGTTGCCCGGTGGGAGCAATCAGTCCGGCTGAGGATTCTCCCATAGTATGAAGTCTG
>CALGPA010000032.1 GCA_937960795.1 uncultured bacterium
TTGGACAGTCTTCCTGATCGTCAATGCCCATAACGTGGATGATCCTGATTCTGACTTGTATCAACTCAAAGAGAAGTTCCGGACTTTCTATCTCAAGCTGATGAACCGGGACCTGCCCAGTGTGGAGTATTACACCAGCCGGATTGACGGTTCCCGCCTGGTCAGGATCGCCAAGATCGACCTTCTCAAAGTGGGTAGCGGAGCATCTTCGTGAGAGTAATGAGACTGGGTGGTTATAACCTGGCTATCAGCTCAGTATCTGATCTGATCGAGAGCAAGTACAAGCCTGAAGCCATTGACCTATCCAAGTGCCAGAGACTGGGCAAACAGCTTATCTCCAAGGCAGCCGAGACTAAAAAGACAGTGATGGCACCCTACTCCATGAGTAAGTTGCTCAATCTTCTTGATTTGGACGAGTACCACTCCGGCTGTATCGATGCGCTTTCTATGGCAACCGTCATGCAGTTCGAGTGCAAGAATAAGCAGGTTACTGCATGGATGGAAGCTGCTGAGTTTCCTGCCTGTGAAGACCAGACCACTATCCTGGCTGAGATGATCAAGTTCTATCTCGCCTGTGGTAATGGCTTCCTGATCAAGATGCGTAACGCTCAAGGACAATGGATGGGTCTGGAGCGCATGCTACCCAGTGAAGTGCAGATCGTGGAGAACTATGACGAGTTCGGCTTCTTTCGCCCCAACTATATCCAAGTGAAGAACAACCAGAAGAAGGACTTCGCTTATGCGGACATAGTACATATCAAGAAGTCCACTCACAGATCAAACGCCTGGGGTCTTGCCTATCCTGCTCACAATCGGAGAGGAGAATTGGTGGGCTCAATAAGTTTGCTGATCAAGCCTGATTGGATAGTAAATAGGATCATAAAAGATGCAAATATTCCTCCCTCACACGAGCTTTGGATCATGGAAAAGACTGGGATGATGCTCTTTGATCTAGATGAGAATGAGATTGGCAGGAATCTATTTGATGATCCCTTGTATGCGGATTATGCCAGCCTTTTGAGCTTGGGACGAGAGATTGTGAGAGAGGATTCCGGCTTTGGTGAATATGTGTTTCAAAGACAGGGTGAAGAGCAGAAGGTAGTCAAGAAGGCAGTCTGGGACAGCATCAGTTTATATAGTACTTCTTGGCGGGTCGTGATCGCCGAGGAGCTCAAGTAGGATAAACGGCTCAATCTATATACAAAAAAGAAAGCGATTGAGGGCTCAACCGCTTTTCTGATATGATAGGGGGATTAGTTTGAGATGCCGCGTTCGGCGTTTCTCACAAAATCCACAAAGATCTTCTGGTATTCACTCAGATCCATGCTCTCTGCTTTTTGCAGAGCTTGGCTGGTGTTTAGCTTATCTCTATAAAAGAGATTGTAGATCTGCTTGATGCTGGCAATCTCTTCATTTGAGAAGCCTCTGCGGGAGAGGCCGACGCTATTGAGTCCGACAGTCTGATATGGATTTCCTTGTCCGCGAGAAAATGGAACAATATCCTTCTTGATGGCAGAAGCTCCGCCTACGAAAGAGTGGCTTCCGATATGGACAAATTGGTGCACCGCAGTCACTCCGCCGATGATGGCATTGTCATGCACATGGACATGCCCCGCGAGTTGGACGACATTTGCGATCACACAGCCGGAGCCGATTTGGCAATTGTGGGCAATGTGAACATACTCCATGAGCAGGTTACTGTCTCCGACCACGGTGTCCTCCTGCATCTGATTGCTGCTGTTTATCGTGCAAAACTCACGGATGGTATTGTTTGAGCCTATTCTTAGTCGTGTAGGCTCGCCGCTAAACTTGAGATCTTGGGGCTGAGTTCCCAAGACAGCGAAGGAGAAGATCTTGTTGCCGTCACCGATGGTCGTGTGTCCGTCCAAGATCACGTTGTTGTGCAGGATGTTGTTATCTCCCAAGACAACGTTTTCCGAAATCACGCAATAGGGGCCTATCTGGCAATTTTCGCCGATCTTGGCTCCGTCTTTGATGATGGCAGTGGGGTGTATCATGTTCATGGATTCCTCTTAGTTATCATAGCCATAAAGTCGCCTTCTGCTACTTTTTCTCCGTTTACATAGGTATCACCATGCATTTTAGCCAAGGATCTCTTCAGTGAGATCACGGTGAGCTCATAGCGCAGAGTATCTCCCGGCATGACTGGTTTGCGGAATTTGACATTGTCGATGGAGGCAAAATATGCTACATAATCTTGGGGGTTGTCCAATTGATTGAGCAGCATGATGCCACCTGCTTGAGCCATCCCTTCGATGATAAGCACTCCCGGCATGATCGGATGACCGGGGAAATGCCCTTGGAAAAACGGTTCGTTGATAGTCACGTTTTTCATTCCGGTGATTGATTCTCCGGGCACGAAGTCCAGTATCTTGTCCACCAATAGGAAGGGGTAACGATGGGGGATAATGCGCATGATGGCATTGATGTCAAAGACCACTTCTTTGTTTTTGGATTTTTGATAAATCTTTTGCAGCTCTTGTTTTTTCTGGATCTGCCTGAGTTTTTTGACGAGTTCCACGTTTGTCTTGTGTCCGGATCTTGCAGCAAGGATGTGTCCCTTTATCGGCATTCCCAAAAGGGCGATATCGCCGATGAGATCGACTACTTTATGGCGCACAAACTCGTTGTAATAGCGCAATCTGTGGCTGTTTAGGATTCCTTCATCGGAGACGGTGACCTTCTCGTGGTAGCCAAAGACATCTTGCAGATGCTTTAGCTCCTCGTCCGTAATATTCGGCTCGGCAATCACCAAGGCGTTTTCCAGAGAGCCGCCTTTGATGAGTCCCATTTCTTTGAGCTGGAGGATTTCTTTGATGAAGCAAAAAGTGCGGGCTCCGGCAAAGTCCTTTTCATAGACATCCAGATTTGGCAGCCATGTGTATTGAGTGCCGAGATAGGGATGCTTGTAGTCGATCATAAAGGTGATCTTGAGCTCGTTTGAGGGGACGATCACGACGTCTACGTTTTCGTTTGGGGCTGAGAAACTAATGGGTCCATCGATCTCAAAATAAATTCTTTCGCTATCTTGCTGAACCTTTCCGGCTTGTTTTAGGAGGTTCAAGAAGACGATGGGTGAGCCATCTGCCACAGGTGCTTCCGGTCCGTCGATCTCAATTCGGATATTGTCCAGGCTCAGGCCTTTGATGGCAGAGAGCACATGCTCAATCGTGCCTACTGTGGCTTCCCCAACGCCGATGGTGGTCCCACGGGAGATATCGACGACGTGATCTATGTCAGCGGGGATCTCGGGTTTGTCGGGAAGATCCACTCGAATGAAGACTATGCCTTCATCACTAGCTGCGGGTTTGAAGCGGATGGTGGAAATCTCTCCACTATGAAGGCCAATCCCTGTGTAGGAAACTTCAGAGCCAATGGTTTGTTTATATTCAGTCACTTTTTTCTCCCTTCAATTTCTTTTGGTAAGCCCGGTACATATCCGGCAGGCTTTTTTGAGCTACGATCAAGCGCTTCATCTGGTTTGCCTCGATGGCGGGCGTGCCAAAGAATCTGGCACCTTCGGGGATGCTGGATGCGATCCCACTTTGCGCTCCCACCATGGCTCTTGAGCCGATGGTGATGTGCCCTGCTGCGCCCACTTGTCCTGCCAAATAGACATAGTCACCCACGATGGTGCTGCCGGCAAGGCCGACCTGAGCGCAGAGAATGCTATGTTTACCGATCACACAATTGTGCCCGATCTGCACGAGATTGTCAAGCTTGCTGCCTTCACCGATGATTGTCGCTCCCAAGGTGGCGCGATCGATGGTGCTATTGGCGCCGATTTCAACGAAGTCGTGAATCTCGACCGTGCCCACTTGCGGGATCTTTTGTTGGCGATCTCCCAAAAGGAGGAAGCCAAAGCCGTCTGCTCCGATGACAACACCACTGTGGATGATGCAATCTCTGCCAATCTTCACACGGTCATAGATCGTCACATTGGGATAAACTTTGGTATTTGCGCCTAAGCTGACGTCTTCATCGATCGAGCAGTTATCAGCAATCACCACATTTTCGCCTATCGTGCAATTTGCTTTGATGACGACGTTTGCTCCGATGGAAGCCTTGCCAACAAAGCTCACAGTGGGGTGGATCTTGGCAGATGGATCAATGATGTAGTCCCGATCACCTGCGTCCGATTTCAGCCAGTATGTCACTAGGCTCATAAAGCTGAAGTAGGGTTTTTCCACGATCAAGAGAGCTCTATCCGGCAGCTTGTCCGCAAAACCTGGACTAGTGATGATCAATCCTGCGCGAGAGGACTGCACGCTTTGCAGTAGGCGCTCCTGCTCGCAAAAGATGATGGAAGATTCATCTGCATCAAGTGCCTCAGAAACGGATTTGAACAAGATCTCGGTAGGGCCTTGCCATTCTCCGCCGATGATCTTTTGGATCTCGGAGCTTGATAATGTCTTTTTGAAACTCTTCATTAGGGCTTGAATTCCGGATTTCTCATATCTTCGCCAAAGGGATCGCTGAAATGATCGCCAAAGGGATCACTATCCCTGTCAGCGTCTCCAAAAGGATCTGCCGGAGCAGCTGGAGGCGGAGCGATGGTGTCTTTATTGAGCTCCTGAAGGATCTGGTCGGTGATATCAGCGGAGGCGGTTGCATAGAGCACGACGCCCATACTGACGTCAAAGATCATGGTGTAGTTTTCATCTTCGGCGATCTGGGTGATGATATCGTGGATCTTTTTGGTCAGCGGATCTATGAGCTCGCGATAGCGCTGTTCCGCTCTGCCATTTTCGCCAAAATACTCTTCCAAGAGTCTGCCGGCTTCCTGCTTTTTGGCGTCGATCTGATTTTGCAAATCGCGCTTGTTTGCTTCGCTGATGGAGAGTCTGCGGATCTCAAAGTCGCGCTCCATCTGTTGGATTTCGGCGTCCAATTGGCGGATCTGGTTTGTCCAATTTTGTCTATCAAGCTGAAAGAGTCTGGCAATCTCAGCGGCTTCATTGCTATCCATCAGGATGCGATCTGTATTCACATAGCCAAGCTTCACGTTTTGGGCAAAGAGTCCTGCCAAGCTTAGTAGCGCAATGGTCAATATAAAGAGTTTTTTCATGTAGTCTCCTGTAAAAAATCTTATTCTTGTATCTTGAAGATGGGATCCAGCTCTTTTACGGCACGCACGTCATCCACGCGTCTGACCGGGGTCGAGATGGGTGCTTCATGTAGTAAGTCCGGATTATCTGAGCATTCCTGCGCGATTTCTATCATAGCCTTGGCAAAAGCATCCAATGATTCTAGGCTTTCAGTCTCGGTGGGCTCGATCATCATCGCTTCCGGGATAATCAAGGGGAAATATACCGTGGGAGCATGGAAGCCCTTGTCCAAAAGACGCTTGGCTATATCCAAAGTGCTCACCTTGTTCTCTTTCTTTTGCTTGGTGCCATCGGCGACAAACTCGTGCATGCAATACTCAGGATGTTGGATATGATAGTAATCCTTGAGAATCGCCATTAGGTAGTTTGCATTGATAATGGCATTTTCACTGATGCGACGCAAGCCTTCTGCGCCCAACATCTTGATGTAGATATAGGCGCGGACGAGCACGGCAAAGTTGCCATAGAAAGTATGCACTTTCCCGATTGACGTGGGCTCATGAGAGTAGTCCAGATGATAGCCTTCATCAGTCTTGGCGACCATGGGGACGGGCAGATAGGGGATCATTTTTCCGCCGACGCCTACCGGGCCTGCTCCGGGACCGCCACCGCCATGAGGAGTAGAGAAGGTCTTGTGCAGATTAAAATGGATGATATCAAAACCGATCTTGCCGGGTTGGACTATGCCCAAAAGCGCGTTGAGATTTGCTCCGTCCATGTAGATCAGAGCATCCACGCTGTGCATGATCTCGGCGATCTCTTCAATCTGAGTCTCAAAGAGACCTAGTGTATTTGGGTTTGTGAGCATAAATCCGGCTGTGTTTTCGTCCACAAGCTCTCTGAGGCGAGCAATATCACAACGCCCCTCGGAGTTTGATTTGAGCTCTACTACATCATATCCAACCAAGTTGCAGGTGGCAGGATTGGTGCCGTGGGCACTGTCGGGGATGATGATCTTGGTCTTGTGGGTGTTGCCATTGGCCTTGTGATAGGCATCAATAATCTTGATTCCGGTGAATTCACCCTGAGCTCCGGCAACAGGCTGTAGGGTCACTTGAGCCATGCCCGAGATCTCAGCGAGATCACGCTGCAATTCATGAAGCAGCTCCAGAGCTCCCTGCAGAGTGCTCTCGGGTTGATAGGGATGCAGATTTGCAAAACAACTGTGGCGTACGAGCAGCTCATGGATCTTGGGATTGTATTTCATCGTGCAGCTACCCAGAGGATAGAGTCCTTTTTCGATGAAATGATTCATATGAGAAAGCTTTATGTAGTGACGCATCACGTCCATCTCACTCAGCTCGGGCAGGCGAGCGATGGATTGTCTGTGATACTTAGTTGGGATCATGTCACTCAGTGGAGTGTTGATCTCGGGAGTAGGCAAACGTAGCCCGCGGCGTCCTGGGGAAGAGTGTTCGAAGATCGTCTTAGGCATTGGTCACCTCCTGCATGGCAGTGATATATTCATCCATGGCATCCTTTGTTTTCTTTTCTGTGACAGCGAGCATCAGCTCATTCTCTGCCACTGCCACTCCGGCGTAGATGCCACGAGGCAGCATCTTGTCTATGATCTTCTTTGCGGGGATGGGGGTCTTGATCACAAATTCTTTGAAGAAATCAGCATCGGGATAGCGCATTTGGATGCCTTTGATCTTGGTGATCTCACTTGCAAGATAATGCGCATGCTGAGTGCTCATCAGGGCGGCTTCGCGCAGGCCTTCACGGCCCATCAGGCTCATGTAGACCGTCGCAGCAAGTGTGCACAGCGATTGATTTGAGCAGATATTGGAAGTAGCTTTGGCACGCCGAATGTGCTGCTCACGGGCTTGGAGAGTGAGAGCATAGGCCCTAGCTCCAGTCTTATCAAGTGTTCCTCCGACGATGCGTCCGGGCATCTGCCGGCTCATATCCAGCTTTGTGGCAAAGAAACCAAAGAGCGGGCCACCCATGTACATGCTGTTTCCCAGGGCTTGACCTTCGCCCACCACGATGTCTGCATTATACTCTGAAGGAGCGTTTAGGATCGCCAAAGAGATGGGATCCACACAGGCGATGAGCAGACACTTGGCTTGATTGTGAACCAGCTCAGAGACTTTGTGAGCATCTTCCAGATTGCCAAAGAAATTTGGGGTCTGCAGCACTACTGAGCCCACGGAGTCGTCCAGCATCTCGGCAAGCTTGTCCAAATCCATCACGCCATCAGAAAGGGGAACCTGAAGCAGCTCTACGCCCACACCTTCTGTGTAGGCCTTGATCACTTTGAGATATTCGGGATGCAGGCTTCCCGGAAGCAGGGCTTTGTTTAGGCGATTCTTTCTGACTGCCATCAAGATGGCTTCAGCGACAGCACTGGCCCCGTCGTACATGGAGGCATTTGCAATCTCCATGCCTGTGAGCTCACAGATCATGCTTTGGTATTCATAGATAAATTGGAGAGTGCCCTGGCTGACTTCTGCCTGGTATGGAGTATAGGCCGTGAAAAACTCCGGGCGGGATACGATAAAATCCACTGCAGCGGGGATGAAGTGGTCATAGACTCCGGCGCCAAGGAAGGAATTCGCATTCTGGGCGCAAAGGTTCTGGCAAGTTTGAGCTTTGATCTTGTCAGTGATCTCAAGCTCAGAAAGAGCTTTGTCCATGTTAAGACCGTCTTTGAGGCGGAATTTCTCAGGAATAGCCTGGATAAGTTCGTCAAAATTCTCGATTCCGATCTTGGCAAACATCTCCCGTCTATCTCTATCAGTATTAGAAATATACGGCATTTTTACTCCTTTTGTACTGCTTCGTAAAATAGTATTTTTTCCATGCTTTCCAATGCTCGGATTATGTCAATACAATTTTGGGATAAAGCACTTGGAGTGTGTGCAAAGGCATGAGGCTATCACCATATGAAATCCGCTGATTTCAATGCCGATCATTGGATAATTTGGTTTTCTTGCTTGGAACAAGGCAACACTCAGAAAAAGAAATGTGAATAGTGACCAAAGTGTAAAGCATATAATAATGGGGGGTAGTGTTCATCTCCACGAAAGAGTCAGACGTATCAAGTCATTCGGGATTAGCCCGATTCCGGCAGCGTGTGGATGATCTATCTTGACCTTTTGCCAATAATATTAGCTCTAACCGGACGGATCAATCTTGACATAAACTGCAGGTTCAAAATATTCGACCTATAGATCAAATGCTTGGAGAGATGAGATATGGATAGACATGTAAAAGACTTTATGAGCTTTCTGGATGGCAGCAGCAGCCGCTATCTGGCAAGTGCTCAAATCGCTGATAGATTGGACAATGCCGGATTCACCGAGCTAAACGAAGCAGATCCGTTTGAGCTCAAAAAGGGCGGGAAGTATTATATCCGCCGGATGGACACTGCCATCATTGCTTTTTGGATGGGAAGCCGGGACCTCGCTGAGAGTGGATTTGCCATGGCATCCAGTCACATTGACAGTCCCGCTCTGAAGATCAAGCCCGAAAGCTTGACGCAAGATAAATCGGTTTGCCGTGTCGGAGTGGAAGTCTATGGCGGACCCATTATTCATACTTGGTTGGATCGGGAGCTGAGCATCAGTGGCAAAGTGCTTGTCAAAACAAAGGTCGGACACCAGACCATTTTGGTGGATCTCAAGGATCCGGTCGCCATCATTCCCAATGCGGCAATTCATATGAATCGTGAGATCAACAAGGGATTTCAATACAATGCCCAGACTCATCTGCAAGCGATCCTAGGAGTCGAAGCCACTCAGGGTGACCCCTTAAAGAGCATGGTGGCAAAAGCTCTTGATCTCAAAGAAGAATCCATCATTGAGATGGATCTGTATCTATATGATCCGGCGGGGGCTAAGCTTGCCGGGATGAATTCTGATATGATCATCAGCGGCAGACTGGATAATCTCGCAATGACTCATGCGATTCTGTGTGGTTTGCTCGAAGCCAAAGCGCCCAAGCACACGTCCATCGGGGTCTTTTATGATCACGAGGAGATAGGCAGCCAAAGTCCTCAAGGGGCATCTTCATCGCTGCTTTCGGAGATCTTGGAGCGCATCAATCTGGCGCAAAAAGGGAGCCGCGAAGATTATTACCGCGCCCTGAGGAATTCATATATGATCTCTGCCGACATGGCGCATGCCTACCACCCGTCATATCCCGAGAAATACGATCCAAATTATAGCCCGCTCATGAATCAGGGTCCGGTCATCAAGCGCAACGCAAATCTGCGCTATGCTTCCACGGTGGAGAGCAGCCTCCGCTTTATCGAGCTCTGCGACAAAGCAAAGGTATCGCATCAGGAGTTTTTGGTGCGCAGCGACATGCCCTGTGGCAGCACCGTCGGTCCTGCGGTGGCGGCAAATCTCGGAATTCATACAGTGGATATCGGGAATCCGATGTGGGCAATGCACTCCATCCGTGAAACAGCCGGAGTCAAAGATCATCTGGATCTGATCAAGGTTCTTAAAAACTATTTTTCATAAAAAAAACGATAGAGGTAAGACATGTCAATCTTCAAACCCTTCAAAGCGGTTCGCCCTGTTCCGGAAAAAGCTCGGGACATCGCTTCTTTGCCGTATGATGTTATGGATTCAGACGAAGCGCGTCTGGAAGTTGAGAAAAACCCATTGAGCTTTATCCATGTGGAAAAGCCGGAAGTGGATCTGCCTGAGGGCACGGATCTGTATGATCCCAAAGTCTATGCCAAAGCCAAGGAAAATCTCTATAAATACATCTCCGATGGACACATGATCCAGGATGAGAAGCCGATGTTTTATATCTATCGGCAGACTATGGATGCTCGCGACCAATATGGCTTGGTCGGGCTCTGCTCTGTGGATGAATACATGGATGGCACGATCAAAAAACACGAGCACACCCGTGCTGCCAAAGAAGCTGATCGCATCCGCCACGTGGACACTTGCGACGCGCATCCTTCTCCCGTTTTTTTCACCTATCGCCACCAAAAAGCGATCGACACAGTGGTCGAGAAAGTATGCAAAAACACTAAACCCGTATATGACTTTGTCTCCGATGACGGCATCGGACACAGCCTGTGGCTGATGGACGATCCCCAGGATCAAGCTGCCATTGAAAAGGCTTTTGCCGGTCTTGAGTATCTCTATGTGGCAGATGGTCATCACCGTACCGCCAGCGCAGCAAAGGTGGGACTTCTCAGGCGTGAGCAATATCCGGACTACACCGGCGACGAGGAATTTAATTTCTTCATGTCCGTGATCTTCCCGGACAATCAGCTGAAGATCTTTGACTATAACCGCGTAGTGAAAGACCTTCACGGGCTCAGTGAAGAGCAGTTTATCGCCAAAGTCAAAGAGAATTGGGTAATCAGTGAAGTTCCTGCCGGCGAGCACTTTGCTCCGGCACATCTACATCAGATCAGCATGTATCTGGCAGGCAAATGGTATTTTATCAGCCCCAAACTCGGAACTTGGGACGAGGCTGACGTGGTTGAGAATCTCGATGTGGCGATCTTGCAGAAGAATCTCTTGCATCCGATCTTGGGCATCGAAGATCCTCGCACCGATGACCGCATTGATTTCGTGGGTGGAATTCGCGGCTTGGGCGAGCTGATCAAGCGCGTAGATAGCGGCAGAGAGAAAGTGGCATTTGCCATTTATCCTACGTCCATGGACGAGCTGATCGGGATCGCTGATGCGGGTCAGATCATGCCTCCCAAATCCACTTGGTTTGAGCCCAAGCTTCGCAGCGGGCTCTTCATCCATCTATTGAAGTAATGACCTACTTTGTAGAAAGCCTCGGATGCGCCAAGAATCTCGTTGATAGCGAGAGATTTTGCGCTGTCCTAAAGAAATATGGCTTTCGCCAGGTTGAGCACCCGGAAGACGCAGACTTGGTCCTTGTGAACAGCTGCGCCTTCCTGGCTGCTTCTTTGGGCGAGCTAGACGATGTGCTCTCTGAGATCAGCGATTGCATCAATCCCAAAAAGACGAAACTTGTGGTCACCGGATGTGTGACCAAGCGCGGGCTTGAGGAGTTTCAGGATCTCTTTCCTGAGGTCAACAAGTGGATTGCGCTCAAAGATTTTGCCGGCTTTGAGAAGTATGTGATGCGTTATCTTTTGCCCAAAGGCGCAAAGCCTCGCCGGAGCATCTCTGCAGATAGAGAGCCCCTGCAAGGTGGACAGCATGTATATCTGCGGATCTCGGACGGCTGCGAAAACAACTGTAGCTATTGCATGATCCCATCAATCCGAGGAAAGCTGATTTCTGAGCCGATAGAGAAGCTGGTGGAAGAAGCCAAAGCGCTTGCCGGGCGTGGGCGTGAGCTGGTCTTAATTGCCCAAGACAGCTGCCTTTATGGCACAGATCTTTATGATGGGAAGGCCTTGCCAAGATTGATCGAAGCTTTGCATGATCTGCCGGATTACGACTGGATCCGCGTTATGTATATGCATCCGGATCACTTTGAGCTTCAGTGGACGGATCTCTGGAAGAACTATCCCAAGCTTGTGCCGTATTTTGAGATCCCAATCCAGCATGTCTGCGATCGCATCATCCGCCTGATGAATCGGAAGAAGGGCTATGATCAGCTCAAGGCGCTCTTTAAACATATCAAGAAAGAACTTCCTAATGCTGTGTTTCGCACGACCTTCATGGTCGGCTATCCAGGTGAAACTGATTTAGAGCGCGCGTTGATCGACAAGTTTCTGCGCGAGGTGGATATTCTTCACGCGGGAGTCTTTGGTTATTCCCCCGAAAAAGAAGGCAAGCCCTACGATCCTCCTCCGGATTTTGACTGGAGTAGAAAAGAGCAGCTCGAGACTGAGCTCGCCATCAAGTTTTCAGAAGCCAAGGAAAAGAAGATGCAAGCCTTTGTGGGCACGCGGCAGCAAATGCTGGTCGAGGGCTATGATCCTGACCTAGAAGCATTTTGGGGAAGGCTGTGGCTTCAAGCTCCCGAGATAGATGGAGTGGCATATGTGCAGGGACTTTCTGAGAATGATCCCATCATGATAGATGTGGAAGTAGTGGACGCACTCACGGATGAATTCTGGTGTGAGAAAGTCTAAGAAATACCAAATCAAAGGTTTATAAATGAAAAAGATAGCACTGACCGGGATCAAGCCGACCGGGATCCCACACATAGGAAACTTTTTGGGAGCGATACAGCCGGCCTTGGAGCTGAGTCGGAGCTGTGAAGCACGCTATTTCATCGCTGATTATCATGCACTGAATAGCTGCAAAGATCCGGATGCCATTCGCTTGATGACCTTGGAGATAGCCGCGGCGTGGTTGGCTTGTGGCTTGGATCCCAACCAGGTTCTGTTTTATCGACAAAGCGATATCCCACAGACATTTGAGCTATTGACCATACTCTTGGCCTTCACTCCGAAGGGGCTGATGAACCGAGCACATGCCTACAAGGCCATGCTCCAGGCAAATGCCGAAGCCGGCAAAGATCCGGACGATGGAGTGAACATGGGGCTATTCAGCTATCCCGTCTTGATGGCAGCGGATATCTTGCTCTTTGACACAGACCTTGTTCCTGTCGGCAATGATCAGTTCCAACATGTAGAGATGGCAGTTGACATAGCTCAAAGCTTCAATCATGTCTATCAGACAGATGCGATTAGATTGCCTGAGCCCCTCGCGCATGAGACCGGAAAGACAGTCGTGGGTTTGGACGGACGCAAGATGAGCAAAAGTTATGGCAATATCATCCCTCTCTTTGCGCCTGAAAAGAAACTGCGCAAGCTCATCATGAAGATCGTCACAAACTCACAAAGCGTGGAAGAACCCAAGGATCCTGATAGCTGCAGCGTGTTTGCTCTCTACAAGAGTTTCGCCGATCCTGCGCAGATTGAGGATTTGCGCGCCAGATATCTCGCCGGTGGAATGGGCTGGGGACATGCCAAGCAGGAGCTTTTTGAGCGCATGAACGAAAAGCTGACTCCCTATCGGAAACGATATGAAGAGCTTATGCAGGATTCCGGATACATCCATCAAGTGCTTCGAGATGGAGGAGCCAAAGCCAGAGATCTCGCGGAAACAAAGATCCAAGAGCTCAGAAAGATCATTGGCATCCTGTGATTTCTGCCTCTTTGACCCGATGGACTAAGAAAGTGCTTGACTTATTAAGCTTGCACATTGAGCTATATACTTATCGTCTTTAGACACAAAATACCCATTGGAGTATAGAAATGAATACACTGCCCAGCATCTTGGATGTGGATCTTTCCGGCAAGGTCGTTCTTGTCCGAATGGATCACAATGTGGTTAAAAAGGGGAAGATTAAGGATCCCATGCGCATTGATGCCACGATTCCTACTTTGTTTCATATTTTTAAAAAAGGCGGTCTGCCCATCCTGATGACCCACGTAGGGCGTCCCTATGACAAACAGGCCAAGAAGATCAAGATCACTGAGCACGACGCTGTAGATCCCATCGTGGAATATCTGGACTCAAAGCTTATGCTAAAAGGGATGATCCCGGCTTTAAAGGAAGAAGCCGGCTCAGGCATATCTGATCTGTCAGCTTTGGGGCAGGCTGTGCAAGATCTCAAAAGTGGAGCGGCGGATTATCTGTATCTGCCCAATACTCGCTGGTTTGAAGGAGAAGAAAGCAGTGATGAAAGATCCGACAAACTTGCCGAAAGCTTGGCAGGCTACGCTGATGTCTTTGTAAACGATGCCTTTGGTAGCTGGCAGCCGCACGCAAGCACTTACAACATCACAAAATACCTACCCTCATATGCAGGGCTTTTGATGCAAAAGGAAATCAGCAATCTGGACAAGATCTTCTCGCCAAAACGCCCGCTTGTAGCCGTAGTGGCTGGCAGCAAGTTTGACACAAAGATCGGGCCGCTATCAGCATTGATCGAGATCGCCGACCATCTGATCCTTGGCGGCGTGATCTACAATGCCTATCTATCAGCAAAATATGGCATCAATATTTCCGGGCTGACCCAGGAAGATGTGGCTGCTGCACAAAAGTTTATCGACGACATTAAGGAGAACGCGGCGAAGATCATAGAGCTGCCCTATGTCGTGCTATCCTCGAGCATCGAAAAGCGCGATGATGAGAGCTGGGACATCTATCATATCCATGATCTGAAGCTGTGGGATCAGACCGAGCCAATCGGCTATGTCCTGGATGCGGCAGAGGAATCTTTTGAGGAAGAGGAGATCAAAGCGATCTTTATGACTGCCGGAAGCATCTTCGTGAATGCCGTGATGGGATACACAGCTCTCTTTCCTGAGGGCAGCATGGCGATGTATCGCCTCATTCATCAAAACGGCATGGCTCAGAAGCTCTTTGGCGGGGGAGATACCATTCAGGATTTTGGAGCATATCTTCCCGGAATCTTCGCACAGGCCCAACGAGATGATCGATACTACTTTTTTACTGGCGGCGGTGCTATTCTCACAGCTATTCAAAATCGTTCGCCATATGGCATGAAACCAGTGCAAGCTTTAATAAAGAATAATAAAAGGAGTTCAAACGCGTGAAATCAAAAGAGCAATTGAACTTAAAGAAGGACTTCCCGCCACCAAAGTGGGAAGATTGGAAACAGCTCGTGATCGACTCTCTCAAAGGAGCCGACTATGAAAAAGTAATGCACAAATCTACCTACGATGGGATCACCCTCAAACCGATCTATCGCAAGGAAGACATCCAGGATATCAGCTTTGCGGATAGCGAACCCGGACAGCTGCCCTATGTGCGCGGTAATGACCCTCAGAAGCTCGTAGAAGAAGGATGGTATGTAGCTCAAGCACAGACAAACAGCAAGCTCAAGGAACTCAATCAGATCCTGAAAAATGAGCTCATGCGTGGGCTGAATATGGTGAATCTGCGGCTGAAGCATGACGATTTCCCCCAAGGGATCAAGATCAAAAGCAGCAAAGATCTTCAGAGCGTCCTAGATGGGATCGATCTCAAAGCTGCTCCTCTCTTTATCCAAATGGATGTTGATGACCCCGATCTATTTGGTTTTTTGGATGAGTATGTCTGTCGGCAAGAGCTCTCACTTCGGGATCTGACCGGCTGTGTCGGCTTTGACCCCACGAGTGAGTTTGCCCGCAAAGGATACATGAGCTTGCCGCTTCACGATCTGTGGCAGAAGGTGTCCGACTCTGTGATTGATAGAGCAAACAGAGCTCCGGGATTGCGCTGCTTCATCATAGACGGCTGTGTCTATGAAGCAGCCGGAGCATCCACGGCACAAGAGCTTGCAATGGTGCTAAGCACTGCCATCGGCTATATCCAAGGCCTTCAAGAGACGGGCATGGATATCGACACCATCGCCAAGCTTTTTGCGGTTAAACTCAGTTTGGGCTCTAATTTCTTCATGGAAATTGCCAAGATCAGAGCCTTTAGATTGATCTGGACAAAGATGATTCAAGCCTTTGGCGGCAGTAGCGAATCCTGCAAAATCTGGATCCATGGCAAGACCGCTTTCTCGAACAAAAGCACATACGACCTCTATGTGAACATGCTGCGTACGACCACAGAGAGCTTCTCCGGAGTCATCGGCGGAGTCGATAGTCTTGAAACAGATGCTTTCGACCACGTGGCAAGTGAAGACAATCCATTTGCTCGCCGGATAGCTCGCAATCAGCAGTTGATCTTGGGAGAAGAAGCTCATTTCTCCAAAGTAGCTGATCCTGCCGGAGGTTGCTACTACATCGAAAGTCTCACGGCTGATTTAGCGGAGATATCCTGGCAGATCATGCAGGAGATCGAAGAGAGCGGCGGCATGATTCGCTCCCTCAGATCCGGCAAAATACATGAGATGATCGAGAAAACAGCCAAAGCCCGCATCGATGCCGTGCACAAACGCCGAGATGTCTTTGTGGGAGTAAACATGTATGCCAATCCCGATGACATCGCCACCCCGGAGGTGGCTCATGAGCCCCTTGATGACTCAAAGGCTGCAGTGAAGCTGGAGCACGGTGCTCTGCCCAAGCTGCGAATTGTATCTTCATTGGAGGATCTCAGACGCAAAATCTCTGCAAAATCTCCAAAGATCATGCTGCTGAATATCGGCAAAGTATCCGAGTATAAGGCTCGGGCAGATTTTGCAGCAGGATTCTTCCAGGTCGGCGGATACAAGGTGCTGTCCGAAGATTCTTTTGCGAATGGCGAAGAAGCGATCGCCAAAGCCAATGCTTCCGATGCTGACGCATTCTGCATTTGCAGCACGGATGAAAACTACGTTTCCTTAGTCCCAGCGATCTGCTCCAAGCTTGATTCCAAGAACGTCATCTTGGCAGGCTATCCCAAGGAAAAGGTCGAGCAATACAAAGAGGATGGCATTGCTATCTTCATCCATATCCGCGCGAATGTCTATGATACCCTAAAAGACTTGGCAGAAAAACTGGAGGTGTATTGATGAATCCTGATTTTACAAAGTTGAGCCCGAGCTTCAAAGAATCCAAGCCGATCCCGGATACTCCACAAGCCGAGATTTCCAAAGTCTGGCACACCAATGAGCAGATCCCGGTGAAACCTATCTATCGCAAAGCAGACATTGCGGATCTGACCCATCTTGACTATCTGAGTGGCATCGCGCCATATCTGAGAGGACCCTACGCAAGCATGTATGTGCAGCGTCCTTGGACCATCCGCCAATACGCAGGTTTTTCAACCGCGGAAGAATCCAATGCCTTCTACCGCCGCAATCTTGCCATGGGGCAAAAAGGACTCTCAATAGCCTTTGATCTTGCCACTCATCGTGGCTATGATTCTGATCATCCCCGCGTGATCGGTGATGTGGGCAAAGCCGGAGTCGCAGTAGACAGCATCTTGGATATGAAGATTCTCTTCGACAAGATTCCCCTGGATGAGATGAGCGTGTCCATGACCATGAATGGCGCCGTCATTCCGATCATGGCTTTCTATATAGTTGCAGCAGAAGAACAAGGCGTGAAGCCTGAGCAGCTCAAAGGAACCATCCAAAATGACATTCTCAAAGAATATATGGTGCGAAACACCTACATCTACCCACCGGAAGCCTCCATGCGCATCATCGCTGATATCTTTAGCTATACTTCCCGCA
>CALGPA010000033.1 GCA_937960795.1 uncultured bacterium
ATCCATCGCACTTCCGCCTCCGCCATCCAAAAAGTGAAAATCTACAAAGGCGAAGAACGCCCCATCCGCATCGATGTCGAAATGAACGCCTCAGTTGGCTTTTTTCAGATCGAAGAAGTCTTTTTCCCAAAGATCAATATCAGCCCCGTTAAGCCCTTTATCGAGCTTTATGCCGGAGTGGTGGATCGGGAGATGCTCAGATATCTCTAAAAATATATCTGGACAGCTATGGCTTTGTCCCCAAAGTGGGTCACAGAAGATGTTCCGCGGGAGCGAAAGATGTCTGCTGCGCTCATGCGCAGAGGAAAGTCCGGACACCTTGGGCAGGATACTTCCTAACGGGAAGCTGCAGTGATGCAGAGCTAGCTCCACAGAAACAAACCGCGCAGCACCACATCCATGCTTTCTCGGATAGAAGACATGGCTATGGTGCTGCGTAAGGGTGAAATGGTGGTGTAAGAGACCACCGGTGCTGATGGTGACATCGGCAGCCAGGAATGCCTTATCCGGTGCAATGCCAAATAGGGAAGCTTTGGTGAGCCCACACCGCTTCCGGGTAGGCAGCTTGAGCCAAAGCGTGAGTTTTGGCCCAGATGGATAGACATCGGTCTCGGTTCGCCGAGACTACAGAATCCGGCTTAATGAACTCCCGCGGGTTTATCTCTTATGAAATGGGCTCCACACTCACAGCCGTGCCCGAAGCCGCGACCATCAGCATGCTCTGCCCCACCACTTCATAATCAATATCCACTCCGACGACGGCATTGGCGCCGAGCCGCATGGCATGCATCTTCATCTCTTGGATCGCATCCCGTCTGCCATCCTGCAGCTTGCTCTCATAGGCTTTGCTGCGTCCGCCGATCACGTCGGTGATGGACGCCATTAGGTCACGAACGATGTTTGCGCCCATGATCGCCTCGCCTGTCACGATGTCATGGTATTTCACGATTCTAAAGCCTTCAAGGCCCGGGGTGGTGCTGGCTATCATCTTGTCTCCTTTTATCTTTGCTACTTGTCTTGTTTGCGAAGCTTGATCCACCATGCAATGCGCTTGGCGATCTCTTTTTCAAATCCAAAATCCCCCGGTCTGTAGTAGTCTTTCTCGGGCAGCTGGTCGGGGAAGTACTTTTGGTAGCTATATTTGTTTGCAAAATCATGGTCATAGCGATATTCCTTGCCGTAGTCCAGATCCTTCATGAGCTTGGTGGGCGCATTACGGATATGCAGCGGCACACCGAAGTGGCTGGTCTTGCGAGCATCTTCAGCAGCAGAATGATATGCCGTGTCCAAGGCATTACTCTTGGGGGCCGTGGCAAGATATACCACTGCCTGCGAGAGAGATACGCTCGCCTCGGGCATGCCGATGAATAATAGAGCATCCTTGGCTGCAAGAGCCTGGACCAAAGCCTGAGGATCCGCCAAACCGATGTCCTCCGAAGCAAAACGGATCATGCGCCGCACCACATATCGGGGATCTTCCCCCGCTTCCAGCATGCGCGCCAGCCAATAAAGAGCCGCCTGGGGATCACTACCTCGCATGGATTTGTGTAGCGCTGAGATCAAGTTGTAATGCTCTTCACGGTTTTTGTCATAGAACATGGTCTTCTTTGCCAAGGTCTGAGCCAAGCTCTGGATCGGAGGATGAGGATTCTCCTTAATATACGCCTGAATCAGCTCCAACTCATTGAGCACTCGTCGCGCGTCTCCGCCGCTGTTGGCAGCCATCCAAGCGATGATATCCTCATCTTCTTCCAGCCCCAATTCTGCAAATCCACGCCGCAGGATCGCCTGCAAATCCTCCTCCGCAAGAGCCTCCAAGACAAAGACATGGCATCTGGAAAGCAGCGCTGGGATCACTTCAAAAGAGGGATTCTCCGTCGTAGCGCCGATGAGAATGATGGCTCCGCTCTCCACAAAAGGCAAAAAGGCGTCCTGCTGGGACTTGTTGAACCTGTGGATCTCGTCGATGAAGAGGATGGAGCGCTCGCCGTGGCTACGATGTTGGTAAGCAGCTTCTTGCATCACGGCTTTGACATCCTTGATCCCGGCAAGCACGGCGCTGAAATGGATGAAGCGGTGTTTGGATTCCCGCTCGATGATGCGGGCGATGGTGGTCTTGCCGCTGCCCGGCGGACCCCAAAGGATGAAGCTGTGGTAGCGACCGGTATTGATCATCTCTGAGAGCAAAGAATCCGGCGAAATCAGCTTCTCTTGACCGCGCAGATCTTCCAAGCTGCTCGGGCGCAGCTTTTCTGCCAGAGGTACTTCGCGCCCCTGAAGCTCTTCTGTCTCAAACAGATCGGACTGATGGGAAAGCAAGGCTTAGTGCTCCATGAAGCCGTCTAGCTCGGAAGGATCAAACCACTGCAATGTGCCATGCAGCTTCTCGATCTCGGCAAAGAGCAATTCCTTGTGATGCTGCTCTTCATTCGCAAAGCGGAGCAGCAAGTCCCGGATGGAAGAGTCTTCGGATTGCTCTGCCATCGTCTGATAGATGTTCTGAGCCAGTTCTTCACGGGAAATGGCAAATTCCAGAAGCGCTTTGGGATCATCCAATTTCACTCCCCGCAGCTCGATATCCGGCTCCTGAGTAAGCTCCAGCTTCATCTGAGGAAATTCTTTTGCAAAAAGCTCCCGCATCTTTTCTTCATGATACTCTTCATACTTTACCAATTGATCAAAAAACTGCTCTGTCTCTTCATTTTTGAAGCTCTTACCGAGGGCTCGATATAGATTCTGCGCGCGAATCTCTGCTTCGATGGCGATGCGAAATGCGTCCTGACGTGTCATAATGTTTACCTCTTATACGTTGCGGCGAATCAGCTCCACCGCATTTATTTTCTTTAGATAATGTAAGGGGACAAGCACGCTCAGCCAAGTGAGTAAATAGGAAACTCCCGCCACCAGAAGATAATCTCCAAGCTGCATCCGCACGGGAAGGATGATCGCTTGATCCAGCTTGACGATGCCAAAACGGTGCTGCAGAACCAATAGCAGCGTGCTCAACAATACTCCCAAGATGATACCCAAAGTGCAGAGCATCATCGCTTGGATCAAAAACAACCTGCGCAGCTCATGCTCTTCATAGCCCAAAGCCTTCAGAAGACCAAGTTCCTGCTTCTTCTGAGAGATCAGCTTGAGCAGCGAACCGGTGAGATTGAAACTGGCTATAATAAACATGAAAAGCAAGATCACAAACATCAGAAACTTCTCGAAGCGAATTGCTCCATATAGTGAAGCGTCAAAGCTGCTCCAATCATCTATCCGGAAGCTCGGAAACTGCCTTTTTAGCTCTCGACTGTGCCGCAGACTATGCTGCGGATTGTCGCTTCTGATCTCAATATAATCGACTTGATCTTGATATGCGCTAAAGCCTTGCGCGACAGCCAGCGGCATGTAGGCAAAGCTCTGATCATACTCCGGCATTCCGGCAGCAAAGATCGCCTTCACCTGCAAGACCCGAACTCGTGGAAAAAGCCCAAAAGGACCGGGATCTGTGAAAAGCGGAGAGATCACTTGGATCTCATCGCCCACATAGACTCCCAACTCGGATGCAAGCCCGCTGCCCAAGGCGATGCTGTGCCGGTCGAAGCTATCCGGATTAAATGCCCCAGCCACTATCCCTTGCAGGGATCCATGCTGCCCTTGAGCTCTGAGGATCGGGTTGAGCTCTTTGTGCAGGGCAGGGTCGACTCCAAAGACCACAGCCGGAGCGGTCGTCGCTTGATGCCGCAAGAGAAGCTCCGTTCTCACGACGGGAGCGGCCTTGTAGCCTCTTTCCTGCAAGGCACCAACAATTGCCCGATAGTCAGCAAAAGGCTCATTCTCGGGCGATGAAAGGCGCATCTCGGACAGAGTGCCGATGATCCTTTGGCGGATGTCTTCGCGAAATCCATTCATCACGGAGCTGACCGTGATCAGCGCCATGACCCCTAAGGCTATCCCGAAAAGAGTGAGCATGTGGGACTTCTTGATGCCCATCCTGCTGTTGCCACCCAGGTATTTCCGCGCAAGGAAGTATATGCTGCCATTTCGTTTCGATCTCTTCATTCTCGCATTTTTCCATCCACCCAAAAACCGTCAAGACTTTTTGCGCTACCCGCAGATAATGCCGTTCTTCCGGATATTTCTTGCAGGTATCCCAAGCGTCAGTTAGTATATAAACTGGTGTCTATAGATGAAAAAAGAATGCTTTGAGGATTTCCTTAGCTCCCATGAAAAGCGGATCTACCGCTATCTGATGGGACTAACTGCCAACGAACAAGACGCAATGGATCTTGTGCAGGCAGTGTTCATCGCTATATATGAGAAGTTTGAGCAGATTGAAGAAAAGACCGCCCTAGCATATACATATCGGGTAGCGCACAACAAAGCAATGACTTTCCTCAAACAAAAATCCCGCTATGTGAGCATTGATCCGGTGAAGTTTAGTCATGTCCCCGAGCCTGATCCTCCCGAAGAAGCAGACTATTCGGATCTTCATAAGGCGATCGCCGAATTGCCCCCTCGTTTAGCCGCAGTGATCCAGCTTCAATACTACGAAATGATGTCCTACAAAGAGATCTCAGATCACCTGGGGATCAGCCTCAAAGCGGTGGAATCACTTTTGGTGAGAGCCAAACGCATCTTGCGCAAAAAAATAGTGCAGGGAAGCACAGACAGGAGCGTATTATGAGCGAAAGCAGATTATGCTTATCAGATTTAAGGAGAGAACCATGAGATGCCGCAAAGCAGAACGCTATATCAGTCTCAAGCTGGACAATCAGCTTAGCGCCCGAGCCGCCCGCGCGCTCAAAGAGCATCTTGCCAAGTGTTCCTCCTGCACCGAGATTCTCAGAGAATACTCAGAGCTGAGTGCTCGATTGAGCCGGATCCCATCCCCGGACTACCCTCAGTACCTGCATCACCGAATCATGAGCAATCTTCCTCAGAAGAAACGCCGCATCGCTCTGCAAAGGCACGGCCTTGGATACGCCATGGCCTCTCTTGCCATAGTGCTGAGTCTCTGGGCGGGGACGGTCGTCGGAAACATGGGCATAGAGCCTATGGACAGCCAACTCAGTCAAGCTCAGAGCGAATATGAGACTATCAGCTTTGGAGAGCACACTCTCTTGGAGTATTACGATGACTAAGCGATTACTTTGGATTCTTTTGATCGTGTCACTGAGTTTCAACCTTGCAGTGATCATCTCAATCTGTCATCTAGGATACAGAGCATGCCCCCCTCCCAAGCCAGAAAGCCCGCGCCCTGAGCGCGTGATGCTGCCGTCCCATCTTAGGGAAGCTCCTTGGGATCCCCAGCTTCGCCACATGCGTAGCAGCTTTGACAGCACCAAGGTGGAGCTCATGCGTGAGCTTGCCAAGGATCCGATTGATGAAGAGACCGTAGATGGCATCCTCCAAAGATCCTTGGAACTGCAGGCTTCTTTGGAAAGCAGACTGGGTGATCGCCTGATAGATCTTCGCAGACAAATGACCGCTGAAGAAGCAGATAGATACTTCAGCGACAGCGCCGACAACATGCAAAGACGCATACAACGCTTTAAAGACATTCGAAACAGGAGAAAAAACCATGAAGAAAACAATCGTAATTAGCCTGATCCTGATGCTCGCAGCAGGAGCCCTCTTGGCTCAAAGAGCGGATCGCAAACCCACCGACTCAGCCCCCGTGCGCGAAAGAATGGACCCCGCTCAAAGATACATGCAGTCCCTGAACCTTAGCGACACGCAGATTCAGAAATTTGCCCAAGCCAGAACTGCCTATGAGCGTCAACGCAACACCATAGATGCAGATCTGAAAAACCTCAGACTCGATCTAGCAGAAGCCATTAAAAGCGAAAACATTCGCCTCGCCAAAGACATCAACCGCCAGATCAGCGCCAAAGAACTTGAACTCGCAGATGCCAGAGTTGACCATATCGCAAACCAGCTTAAAGAGTTGAACGCCGAGCAAAAAACCACCATGCTAAGGCATCTTCCCATGATGATGGGACAGCGCACAATGATGAACAAGATGAGCCACAGTCATCAGATGATGCAAAGACCCGGCTCAGGCCGCAGAACGCCGGGACACGGAGACAGGCAGAGACTCCAGGATTGTGACGACTGTGACGATTGTGACGGCGAACGCAAATATAAGAACAGAAAATAATCCCTCCTCAGCAACACACAGACACAAAGCCACGGTTCAGCCGTGGCTTTTTTGCATAAACATCTAAGAAATCCCCTTGCAAACACGGGTCACGGCGGTATTGCTTGACAAAATATTGACGCGGAATATACTGTAAACAAAGAACAAAAACAGGATAGGTAAGCTTATGCCTCTGCTACTAAAGACCACCCGCTTCGTTGAATCTCAGATTGATACCTTTCTGGATATCGTAAGCGATTCCGCCACCACTTTTCAGCTGGCAATCGAGGACTATCTGCATGGGCGCATCCAAGAGTTTGAGGATCGCCTCAGCCAGATCCGCGAATATGAACATCGCGCAGATGACCTCAGGGTCAGCATCGAGCGCTTTCTATATGAGCGCACCCTAATCCCGGAAAACCGCGGAGATGTGCTCGCTATCTTGGAAAACACCGATGAAGTCATCGATAACATCAAGGACTCCCTACTCCAGTTTTCGATCGAGATGCCCGAGATCCCGTCTGATCTGAATGAACTCTGGATGCAGACTACCAAGGCATCCGTGGCGGCCGTGGAGCAGCTCGTTTTTGCCGTGCGTTCCTTCTTCAGGGATCTGGCTGCAGTTAATAACTATATCCACAAGGTATATTTCTTTGAGCGAGAAGCAGATCAGATCGGCGAGAGATTGCGCCGCAAGATCTTTGCCGGAGATATCGAGCTCTCCCGCAAGAGCCAATTGCGCTTCTTTGCTATCCACATCGAAATGGTCTCGGATGCAGCCCAAAATGTCTGCGACAGACTGGCGATCTACACCATCAAAAGGCAGCTTTAGAGCAATTCCATGTTTTTCTTCTACCTTCTGAGCGGCTTGTTTTTGGGCTGGTCCCTCGGCGCAAATGACACTGGCAATATCTTTGGAGCGGCAGTGGAGACCCGCATGCTCAGATTCAAGAAAGCAGCCCTGATCGCCGCCATTTTCATCACCTTGGGCGCCGTATTTGAGGGCAGCGGACCCTCCGGAACCTTGGGCAGGCTCGGCTCTGTAGATGCCTTGGGAGGCGCATTCACCGTCGCACTGGCGGCAGCGATCGCCATCACTTTGATCGTCAGAATCGGCATCCCCGTCTCCACTTCCCAGACCATCGTTGGCGCTATCATCGGCTGGAATGTCTTCTCCGGAAGGCTCACGGACTACCGCTCGATCATCACCATCGCCTCCAGTTGGGTGATGGCATTTGTGCTTTCGGGCAGCATCGCAGCTTTTCTCTTTTATCTGGCACGCCCATGGGTAAACCGCTCAAAATCACATCTTCTAGTGCAGGATCACTTCATCAGACACTCACTGGTCATCGTTGGAGCCTTCGGAGCTTATTCTCTGGGAGCAAACAACATAGCAAACGTCGTCGGTGTCTTTGTCCCGGTATCTCCCTTCACGGATATCCACATATGGGGGCGCTTTGTGCTCACCGGCTTGCAGCAATTGTATCTACTGGGAGCTCTTTCGATCGTGGTCGGTATCTACACATATTCCCACAAAGTCATGCGCACTGTGGGCAAAGATCTCTTCCATCTCTCGCCGATCACCGCCCTGATTGCTCTTTTGGCAGAGGCGATCGTGCTCTTTCTTTTTGCCTCTCGCGGGCTTTACAATCTGCTGCTCAGCTTGGGACTCCCCACGATCCCGCTGGTGCCGGTATCCTCTACTCAGGTGATCGTAGGCGCGGTGGTCGGAATCGGCCTGGCAAAAGGCGGCAAAAACATCCGTTACAACATCTTGGGCAGGATCTCGCTAGCGTGGGTCACAGCGCCGGTCTTGGCTTTTTTGATCAGCTTCACGATGCTCTTTATCATGCAAAATGTCTTTGAACAAAAAGTGCAGGAAGAGACAAACTACATCTTTGATAGGCTCACCATCACAAGGATCCTTGATGATGGCTTTGAGGCCGCTGCTCTATCAGGAGTAAATGGCCGTAGTTTCACCTCTGAGAGAGATATCTATCGCGAACTCAATGAACTCAAAGATCTTTCTCGAGACGAGATCACCAATATCATCGGGATTGCCGAGATCTATCCCCTGATGGTGGACACCATCGCCCTCACCCAAAGCGGGATGCATCGCCGCTATTCCCCTGAACAGCTTGCCATCTTGCGTGAGTATGAAGGGCAGGAGTTTCGCCACAAGTGGCAGCTCAAGACCATCCTTATCGCCCACGATGAATTTGCATATTACCCCGAGCCTGATAGCGAATTGCAGAAAAATCAGAACCGGATCTTAGATGGACAGCTCCATCAGCTATACCGAACTTTTAGAAAAGAATAAGAATAACAGAAATGAACCCATTTGTTGAAAAGGTCATACCTTTGATCCTCGCGTTCTTTGTGGGCTTGCTTGCCAAATCCCTGAAGATGCTCAGCAAAGAAGACGCTCCGATACTACTAAAATTTGTGCTCAACGTTAGCCTCCCCGCTCTCACCATCCTTGCCATCACAAATGTCGTGATCAGCCCGGATATGTTCCTGATCCCCGCCATGGCGATGATCGTCGTCGTCATGATGTATCTCATTTCGCAAGGAGTAAACCGCATTCTCAGGCTCCCGCGAGCGATGTTTGGCAGCTTCCTGGTCGGCACGATGATAATGAATACTGCCTATGCCCTGCCCTTTTTCCATGCTGCTTTTGGCGATGAGGGGCTCGCCCGCGCCTCGCTTTTTGACATCGGCAACACCTTCATGATCTTTACTTTTACATATTTCAACGCCATCAAGTATGGTGATAACCCGCACACGGACAAGATAGCGTGGTCCAAATTCCTCAAGCTCGCCCCTCTCTGGGCGATGGTTATCGCTTTTGCCATCAAAGCACTCGGCATCACGCTAAATCCACTGGCAGTAAACTTTCTGAATCTGGTCGGACTACCCACGACTCCTTTGGTTATGATCGCACTGGGACTATATTTCGCGCCGAGGATCAAAAACATCGGGAAAGCCTTCTTGGCGATCTTCATTCGCATGGGACTCGGGCTCGGGCTCGGCTTTGCTCTCAGCCTAGTCTTCGGCTTGCAGGGACTTACTGCCGTGACCGTGACTGTCTGCGCGGCACTGCCGATCGGGTTTAACACTTTGATCTTCGCCAATCTAGAAAATATGGATCGTGAGTTTGCCGCTACCATGGTGAGTTTTTCGATCATTATTGCCCTCTTTTATCTACCACTTTTGATCTATCTTTTTGCCTCGTAGCCGGGGAACGTTTTGCTGTGCTGAAGTACTAGAGTGCCGATGGCACTCGGGATTGGGCTACGATGTTGATGCAGCGTCTAGCAGTATATAGTGTAGGAGTGGCATCCGACCATCAAGGCAGGAGGTAGTAATATGATTCTCAACCCTCTAAACCAATTCGTGTACATTAGTGCAATTTCGTGGACAGACTATGGACTCCGGATAAGCCTCACTCCGTTCGACTTTCCGGAATGACTCCTTTTGGGCTGGTGGCTAGTTTCTATAGATTCCGGATAAGCCTCACTTCGTTCGACTTTCCGGAATGACTCCTTTTGGGCTGGTGGGTATCTTGGATATAAAGCGACAAGATCTCGCTTCCACAATGGAAGGCTGGTTTTTGGCTGGTGGGCAGGATCTAATCTGAGCTAGCTCTGCTATCTAAAATACCGTCCCGCTGGGACTCAGGTAATCCTTAGGAGGCATCGATGCTATCTAAAATAGCGTGCCTACGGCACTCATTAGCCGCATAACTCATAACGCATAACCCCAGCACTCCAGCACTCCAGAACTCCAAAACCAAATCATAAAAATCCGTCAAATCAGTTAAACCCGCGTTCTATATTCATTGATCTGCAGCGCTAAAAGCGACATAAGCTATTCTGTGAGTGTATCATAGATACCGGGTCAAGCCCAAAGTGACTAGTGTGAGGCTGCTAGGTAGTTTCTATAGATTCCGGATAAGCCTCACTTCGTTCGACTTTCCGGAATGACTG
>CALGPA010000034.1 GCA_937960795.1 uncultured bacterium
GCATGATATACACGATAATCACCCTGAGCCTTCTGATGATGCTCAGCGCATGCGGTAAAAAGACGGAAGAAGCCCGCAGCATGGAACAATTGCACAGTGAATTGGGAATTCCGGTGCGCACAATACGCGCAGAGAAGAGCAGTTTTGAACAAAACTTACGTTACAACGCTATGCTCTCCGGCAGCCGTGAGAGCACCGGTCAGGCCATGCTAAGCGATGTAGTAGCAAAGATCCACTTCAAGGTGGGAGATCGGGTGGAAAAAGACGACATAGTGGTCAGCTTCCCCACCGACAATCCATCTGCTCAATATTCACAGGCAAGCAGTGCCTTCGAGAGCATTGAAGCTATATACAACAGGATGCTGCGTTTATATGAAGAAAACGCCATCTCTTTGCAGGATTTTGAGAATGTGCGGACTCAATATGAGGTATCGCTTGCAAATCTGAATTCCAGCAAGCAGATGATCTTTGTGAGCTCTCCGATTAGTGGAGTGATCACAGACATCCAAGTCACTGAATCCGAGCGTGTCTTCCCAGGCAAAGATCTCTTTACCGTGACCTCAGAAGGCGGCTATCGCGCAAATTTGATGGTTCCCGAGACAGAGATCAGCAAGATCAGCAAGGGCTCCAAAGTGCTTGCCACATGGGAAGGAAGAAGCATCGCCGGCAAGGTCACCTCGATCGCCATGGCTATGGATCCTGCCAGTAAAGCATTTCGCGTGGAAACCGAGTTTTCCGGAAATGCAGGCATCCCCTATGGCGTGACAGCTGAGATACTTGTGGAGATCCTTCGTAAAAACGATGTCTTCGTGGTGGATCGTCATATCCTTGTTCGCGAAAATGGCGACAGCTATCTTTGGATAGCCGAGGGAGATCGGGCTACGAGGAGAAAGATCGAGCTCGGAGTGAACAATCAATTGCAATATGAAGTGATCGATGGTCTTCAGGAAGGAGATATAATCATTTCTGAAGGCATCAAATCCCTCATCGAGGGCAGTAAGATCCGAATCATAGAAGGGAGTTGAGCATGTTTTTGGCAAAGCTATCCATAGACCGGCCGGTGCTGGTGACCATGGCCATCTTGGTCTTTGTGGTCTTTGGCGCCATGGCCTATATGGGCATGCCGCTGAACCTGATGCCGGACGTGGAATTGCCCTATATATCGATCCAAACTATCTATCCCGGGGCAGGCCCTCGTGAGGTGGAGACACAGGTGACAACCAAACTTGAGGAAGCAGTAGCGACCGTTCCTCAGATAGATTTTGTCCAAAGCTACTCGATGGAAAACGTATCCATCATCATGGTGGCCTTTGAGCAAAACAAAGATATTAACATCGCAAACAACGAAGTAAAAGACAAGGTTGACGCGATACTCAGAGAGCTTCCAGATGGGGTCGACCGTCCGGCTGTGCAGAAGTTTGACTTTTCTGCCTTTCCCTTTATGGATCTGGTCCTCACCGGAGACATGGATCCGCGCGAGCTCTATGAACTGGCTGATGGAACTTTGCGTGAGCGGCTTTCTCAGATCCGGGGTGTAGCGCAAGTGAGCCTCACCGGCGGAGCTAAGCGTGAAATATTGGTGGAGTTAAGCGACCGGGTGGTGTATCAAAATCGCATCTCGATGGCTCAGATGAATCAGATCTTGGCAGCGCAGAATCTAGATATGCCCGGTGGAAACTTCACTCAGGGAAATCAAGACTACTCCGTGCGCCTCAAGGGTGAGTTCTCTTCAGTGGAAGAGATCAGAGATTTGATGATCCCCACATCCATGGGTACACGCAAGCTCGGAGACCTGGCAGAAGTCACTGATGGTGCCGAAAAGATCACACAGCGATCGACATATTTTAACGCCGCAGCGGGAACTCTAAATGACAATATCGTGAGAATATCGATTACAAACAGCTCAGACGGAAACGTGGTAAACATCGCCGAGGAAGTGCGCAAAGCATTGCCAGAGCTGGAAAGTCAGCTCCCGGCAAATGTGAGCCTGAACATCATCCGTGATGATAGTGATTTCACCCGCGCTACTGTGGCAGATACGCTGATGACTCTGTGGCTGGGGATTTTGCTTACAGGCTTGGTGCTCCTAGTCTTCTTGCATGATCTGAGATCTACTTTGATCGTGGCACTTTCCATGCCAATCTCGATCATCTCAACCTTCATCTTCTTGCAAGCTGCCGGATTTACCTTGAATATGCTCACTTTGACCGGATTCTCAACGGCAGTGGGTATCTTGGTGACAAACTCGGTGGTGGTGATCGAAAACATATTCCGTCACAAGGAGATGGGCAAAAAGCGCAAAGACGCAGCCCTTAAAGGCACCAGCGAGATCACGGTAGCAGTATTGGCATCCACGCTTACAAACATCGTGGTGTTTTTGCCGATTGCTTCGATGAGCTCGATGATCGGCGGATTCCTCAAGGAATTTGCGCTCACGGTGACTTTTGCCACCATCTTCTCATTGATCTCCTCCTTTACTATTACTCCGATGTTGGCATCCTTGATCATCCCGGAGGGGAAGAAAAGCAGCCGTTGGGGACTGAAGTTTGATGCTGTCTTTGAGAAATTTTCCAATCTATATCAGCGCTTTATGAAAGGAGTGCTAAGTAGCAAAGCCAGGAGCTTTGGCATCTTGGTGGTCTCGGTGCTGATCTTGATTGCAAGTTTGTTCTTGGTGCCGAGTCTTGGATTTGAGCTGATGCCGGCTATGGATCAGGGGACAGTAAACATATCGGTGGAACTTCCCGAAGGCTACAACCTGGATGAAACCTCAAAAGTCGTGGAAGTCATCAACGATCGTGCTAAAGAGCATCCGGAAGTGGAGCACATTGTCAGCAGCATCGGTAGCCAAGGTTTCATCGATACTGGCAGCAATCTTGCCAGCGTGGATGTGCAACTCGTGGATCGCAAGGAAAGAAGCCGCAGCACCAAAGATATGGTGAGTGCTTTGATCTTGGATCTTGCGGACATACCAAATGCTGAGATCCGGGTGAGTGATCAGAACAACATGGGTCCCGGAGGCAGTGGAATCAGCTTTTACATCCAGGGTCAAGATCAGGATGTGCTCGAAGAGTTGAAGTTTGCCGTGATGGACGCTATTCGTGATGTGCCTGGTCTGATCAATCTGGATAGCAGCTCTCGGCCCGGAACATCCGAGATCACTTTGT
The DNA here is from genome assembly GCA_937960795.1 of uncultured bacterium. Lineage (GTDB taxonomy): Bacteria > Cloacimonadota > Cloacimonadia > Cloacimonadales > Cloacimonadaceae > UBA5456. The sequence continues at coordinate 3,168 of CALGPA010000034.1, forward strand.
ATCCCAAGCGTGATCGCTTGTCTGAGATCGGGGCTACGGTCTACGACCTCGCCATCGCTCTGCGCGGAAGCGTAGAAGGTCTCGTGGAAAACCACTATCGCGAGAGTGGCAATCAATATGACATCCGCTTGACATTGGCAGATGAAGACATCAATCATCCAGACAAAATCATGAATCTGAGCGTTATCATCCATGGTCAACCATATCAATTGGCGCAATTAGTTGAGATGGACTTTGCTCCGGGTGTGAGCAGATTGATCCACATCGATAGATTCAAAGCCATTGAGATCAGTGGCAATGCGGCACAAGGCTTTAGCACGGGGCAGATCAATGCCGCCATCACTCAGAGATTGGAAGACTTGGCATTCCCGAGTGGATATCAGATAACTTGGGGACAAGAAGCTAAAATGCTCAACGAAACCATGATCGATATGGCGAGGACCTTCTTGATCGCAGTGCTTTTGACCTATATGTTGCTGGCAGCGATCCTGGAAAGCTTTGCACAGCCACTGATTATCCTTGCCACAGTACCCTTGGCAATCATCGGCGTGATCTTGGCGCTCTTTCTTTCCGGCGTGGGAATCAATATGTTTTCCATGCTGGCAGTCATAATGTTGGTTGGCATTGTCGTAAATAATGCTATATTAATATTAGACTATGTGAATGTGAAGCGTAAAGAAGGGATGTGTTCGCATGACGCACTGTTGGAAGCAGGAAGGATGAAGCTCAAGCCCATCATTATGAGCACCTTATCCATTGTAATCGGGATGTTGCCGATGGCATTGGGAATCGGCTCTGCCGGGCGTGAGTTTAGGATGTCGATGGGTATTGTATCCATTGGTGGACTGATAGTTTCGACCCTACTGACTTTGATAGTGGTTCCGGCGTTCTATTTCCTGAGTACGCACAACCAGATAAAAAAGGAGATCTGCAATGAACAGAATCGTTAAGCTCGTAAGTATCGCCATGTTGGCGGTCATGCTCACCGTCGGAGTCGCAGGATGTTTTGGCAATTTTGCCGCAACCCGCAAGGTCTATGATTTCAACCAGAACTTTGGTGGAAAATGGGAAAATCAGATCCTATTTTGGGTGATGAACTTCGTCCCGATCTATGGAGTAGCGGGAGCACTTGATATCTATATCCTAAACACTATCGAGTTTTGGACAGGCAGCAATCCCATAGCCATGGGTGCTGGCGAAGAAGTGATCAAATATGCCTCACAAGATGGCAAAGACTACAAGATCACCATCAGACAAAATGAAGTAATCATGGAAGATTTGGCAAATCCGGGTCAGGAACTTGACTTGAGCTTCAAGCCCATGGAGCAATCCTGGTATCTGCAGACCGAAGCAGGAGCATTTAAGATCGCAACCGTGAAAGATGGCGAAGCCGATTTCTTCCTGCCCTCAGGCAAGTCTTATACTCTCAAAGAAGCCATGTAAAGGAAAACAAATGATCGACAAACAGAAACTCGAAGAAGTCTTGGACAAAGTACGTCCTGCCATTCAAGCTGATGGTGGAGATGTCGAGCTCGTCCAAATCCGTGAAGACAATGTGGTGGAAGTCCGCCTCAAAGGTGCCTGCAATGGCTGTCCTATGGCGACTCTCACTCTCAAAGCCGGAATCGAAAGAATCGTCAAAGAAGAAATACCTGAGGTCGCGGAAGTAATCTCGGTCAAATAACCAGTATATCAATCTGCCCCTTCACCATGCGTGGAGGGGCTTTTTCTATCTACTCAAATCCCAGTTCTTTGAGGGCGAGTGGTTTTTTGCGCCAATTTGCATTGATCTTAACAAAGAGATGGATATCCACAGGAAAGTCAAGGAACTCGCTGAGACGCGTCGGAGCATATTCTCTGATCTTTTTTAGATTTGCTCCGCCTTTCCCGATGATGATGGGTTTTTGGCTTGGCCGCTCGATCCAGATCACGGCATCTACGATTACTTTCTTGGGGCTTTCTTTGTAGCTTTCTATAAGCACCGCCGTAGCATAGGGGATCTCTTCTTCAAAGAGGTGGAAGATAGCTTCGCGGATGA
>CALGPA010000035.1 GCA_937960795.1 uncultured bacterium
TTAGGGTTTGCTTTTCCATGATTAGCTCCTGTGTATTGATAGAGCCATAATCATAGATCTAACTAATTTGTCAAGAATTATTTAGATAAACTTATTGTCCATTTTTACGTGCAATGGTCTTTTCTTTCTCTTTGGTTGAGTCATGATCTTCTCCTTGTTCTTTAGTTTTTGTTCAAAACCATCAAAACAATGAGTGGGATCCGGCTCAACCTTTTTCTTCATCTGGCTGACTCCAATTTACACCAACCTTTGAGACACTACCGAATCAAGAGAATAAACCCGTAATGATATATGCAATATACAAATACGGATTACGTATGGAAGCAATTGGATTCTTGGATATGTATATGTTTTGGCATTTGCAATTTTCGGTGAGCGGATTTGCAATTTTCGGTGACTCTTTATACTTCGCTTGTTTTTGTATTGGTCATGATCTTGCGGATCTGCCTTTTTTGATTGACAGAATAGCTCATATCTCTATAATAGGAGAAAAGCAAACCGGGAGAATTGCATGAAAGACAAAAAAGTGGAAGAACTTAGTTTTGATGATGCTTTGACCGCTCTGGAAGAGACGGTGGAAGAACTCTCAAACACCTCAACGAAGCTGGAAGAATTGGTCGAGCTTTATGAAAGAGGAGCGCAATATCTTACGCTTTGCCGAAACAAGCTCAAAGCGGTGGAGGCCAAGATCCAGATTCTCAGTGAGCAAATCCCCGAAAAACAAGCAGGAGATGAATGATGGATGCAAGCGTGTTGTTAAAAAAGGATATGAAAGAAAAGCAGGAATTGGTCAATATCATCCTTGATCGCTACCTTCCCCGCAAAGATGAGTATCCCAAAGAGATACACAAAGCGCTGCGCTACAGTACCTTTGCCGGCGGCAAGAGAATGCGCCCCTATCTCACGCTTTTGGCATATCAGTTGTACAAAGAACGTCTGGATCCCATCACTCCGGTAGCAGCGGCGATTGAGATGGTGCACACCTTTTCATTGGTGCATGATGATCTGCCGGATATAGATGATGACGACTATCGTCGCGGCAAGAAGTCTTGCCACACGGTTTTTGGAGACGGAGTCGCGCTTTTGGCGGGGGATTCTCTTTTGATCAATGCCTTTGAGCTGATCACCTATGCCGAGATCAGCGACAGTCTCAAGGTGCAGTTTGTGCGAGAGCTTGCCCAAGAATCCGGCATCAAAGGGCTCATTGCCGGACAGATGGTGGACATTGATTCCGAAGGCAAGAAAGTGGACAAGAAGACCCTGAACTTTATTCATACAAATAAAACCGCGCGCTTGATCAACCTGAGCCTGCGGTTTGGCGCTCTCGGAGCCAAAGCTCCTGCCAAGGAACTTGCAGTGATCGAAGATTATGGCAACAAGATCGGCATGGTCTTCCAGATCGTGGATGATCTTTTGGACATCGAAGGCTCTCAAGCGAAGATGGGCAAGACCTTGGGCAAAGATGAGATCCAGGGCAAAGCGACCTTCCCGTCTGTCTATGGCATAGAAAAGAGCCGGCAGATGGCTGAAGATCTGACAGAACAAGCCAAAGCCAGCATCTCCACTTTGGGAGAGCGCAGCCTAAAGCTCTGCATCTTGGCAGATTATCTCTTAAACCGCAAATCATGAAGATCTCATACAGGCTTCTTTCCCCGGGTGCTCAAGCGCCCAAGCGGATGAGTGATGGTGCTGCCGGTTACGATCTCTTTGCCGTCTTGGATGAAAAGCTGCTGTTGCGCCCCGGCCATCGTCATGCAGTGCCGACCGGGATTGCTATCTCGCTTCCCCGTGGCTATGAAGCTCAGATCCGCCCCCGCAGCGGCTTGGCAATCAAATATGGCCTTGCTGTCCTAAACAGCCCCGGCACCATTGATAGTGACTATCGGGGGGAGATCAAGGTCATCCTGATCAATCTCGGGCACGAGGACGTAGCGATCGAGCATGGCATGCGCATTGCCCAGATGGTCATATCAATTGCCGAAGAAGCGGAGTTTTCTCTGGTGGAAGCTCTGGATGATACAAAGCGTAGTGAAGGTGGTTTTGGCCACAGCGGAGAGTAAACAGGACAAAGGATTATGAAAGATATCATTGAAAAGATAAAGACTCTAAAACAAGAGAAGAATGCCCTGATCCTAGCCCACAATTATCAGGCTATCGAGATTCAGGAATTGGCAGATTATCGGGGAGATTCGCTGCAGCTGGCGATGCTCTCCAAAGAAGTAGAGACAGATCTGATCGTGTTTTGTGGGGTTCGCTTCATGGCAGAAACTGCGGCGATCTTAAACCCCTCTGCCAGAGTCCTGCTCCCGGTCTTGGATGCGGGATGTCCGATGGCAGACATGATCTCGGGCGAGCAATTGCGTGAGTTTAAGGCGGAGCATCCCGGAAGCGTAGTCGTATGCTATGTAAACAGCACCGTGGAAGTCAAAGCAGAGAGCGACATCTGCTGCACTTCTTCAAATGCAGTAAAAGTGCTCCAGTCCATTGATCAGGACAAGACCATCCTCTTTGTCCCGGATCGGAACTTGGGCAGCTGGGCAGCGGGTGAAAGCGGACGCAATGTGATCACTTGGAATGGCTATTGCCCGACCCATCAATGGGGCTTTTCCACGGCAGACATCAGCAAGATGCGTCGGCTACATCCTTCGCACAAGCTTCTGGCGCATCCCGAGTGTGATCCCGCCATCATAGAGCAGGCGGATTTTGTGATGAGCACAGGCGGCATGATGCGCTATGCCAAGGAATCCGACAATATGATCATCGCCACCGAAAATGGCATGACAGATTATCTTCAGCATCTCTACCCCCAAAAGAGCATCATCTCACTTTCTCCCAAAGCCGTGTGCCAGAACATGAAAAAGACCCATCTGCAAGATGTACTAAATGCTTTGGAAGAGGAATCTCACCACATCGTCGTTGATGAAGAGATTGCCGCAAAAGCCAAAAGAAGCATCGACAGAATGTTGGAGCTTTCCTGACGGAATGCCCGTTGCGCCTCAAAGAAGTGATCTTGCCCCATGCGGGCATGAAGATCCATCAAGATCGTGATTCGCAGGGGGTCTCGATTGCCTCACAGTTGCTCTCAGACAGAGCTCTGGAAGCTGTCGCTGATCTGCCAATCAGGGTCATGGAGCTCGGCACGGGATGCGGGATCGTGAGCATCATGTGTGCTTTGGCGCGCCCACAATGGAAGATAAGCGCGGTTGAGATCCAGCCGGACTTGGCAGAGCTTGCTCGTCAAAACGCCAAGGCTTGTGATTTACAGATCGAGATTCTTCATAATGATCTGCGCGAGACAGAGGGCAGCTATGACCTCATCCTTTCCAATCCACCTTGGCGTAAGCTCGGCAGCGGCAAGATGAGCAGCTTCTCTTCGCGCAATCTCAGTCGTTTTGAGATGACCTGCGACATGGACAACGTTTTGTCTGCAGTCAAACGTATGCTCGCGCCCCAAGGCATGGCGATTCTTTTGTATCCCACAGATCGGGAGGCGGATCTGCACAGGGCAGCAGAAAAGACTTTGCTTGACATAATCGCCCAAAAGCAAGAGCTTGGCAAAAAAGCATATACTACTAGTTATCTAAAAGATAGGAAAAGAGCATGAAGACGAAATTTTTCCTGATCACACTACTGATCACCCTGCTTTTTGGGGCATGGGCATATCTGGCACACGATCACGGGCACAGCGTGAAGCTCCGCCAGGATGAAATAGCTGATTTGCCGATCTATGCCTATGTGGCAGATACCACTCGGGTCAGCATCATCACAGAATCTCTATCCCAAATCTCAGCCGTAGCCTCGGTGGAGCATGAAAGGGGATTCCAAGCAGCCCTGGAGCTCATCCAAAGCTATGATCTGCAGCTTAGTGACGAGATGATCGCCGACTATGATTTTGAGGATCTCATCACCATCCATCTTGAATCCGGCTCAGCCGCTCTGGACGCAAGAGACAGGGTGCTCATGGTGCTCAGGGCACATTTGGATGATGCGGATATCGACAGCCAAGAAGCCGCATACCGGATGATAGCATCTGATCTCGATGCACTGGAGATACGGCAGCTGATCTTCAGCATCTTTGTCTCGCTTATCATGTTTCTGATCTTCATCTTTGCTCGCCTGAGCTATGAGCTGGATGTCTTGGTGAAAAGAGTCTACAATCTTTACAATACCGTGGATATCCTGCGCCACAAAAGAAGTCTTGCCATCCATCATTGGTTGCTTTTGATCTTCCCAGTCGGCTTGACCGCTGCCGGATACTATGGTGGGGTCTATCTTCAGAAGTGGGAGGCATATGCGGCTGATTGGAGCTTCATCCTGATGGCATCTTTGGGTCTGATCGCGACCCTCATAAACTACCTCAGCCTGCTTTCCTACGAGCGCAATGCTCTTTTGGATGCCGGCAACAATGCTGTGCAGAAAGAATCCAAAGCGGAGGAAGACAATGCGTAAACACATCCCCAATATCCTCACCATGATCAGATTTATGATCGTCCCCCTTTTTGTATATTCCATCTTTGTAATGGATAGGGCATATGCGGCATACTACAGCCTGATTTTCTTTGTAGTCGCCTCCATCACCGATTACATCGATGGTACTTTGGCGCGCAGGTGGAATGTAGTCAGCGATTTTGGCAAGATCATGGATCCATTGGCAGACAAAGTCCTAGTGCTCTCTGCTCTGGCAGGATTGGTCTGGATGCCTCCATATCGGCTGAGTCCGGCGATCTTTTTCATCATTCTCATCCGTGAAGCCGGGATCACTTTCTTACGCGAAGTCTACCAACGCAAAGGAATAGTGGTAGCAGCAGACAAACTTGGCAAGCTCAAGACCGTGATGCAGATGACGGGGATCATCTTTGCCCTCGCCGCATGGGCGTATTTGCCGGAGATATCCAATGCTCTGAGGATGGGTGTCAGCATCTGGTTTTGGCTAGTGGTCGGCATCACCCTGCTCAGCGGAATCAACTATCTAAAAGCTATGTTACCCGGGAGGAAAGATGGCTAAATACATTGTGTTAAGCATGTTTTTGATGCTCTTGATCTTGGGCTGTGGCTCCGGCGGCAAAGAGTCGGCTCGCTACACTAGGTTCGATAGCATCATCGATCATGGCAAGCCTTTGGCAATGGGCGATGAGCGTGATGTGTATGTCTTTGTGGACAGGGCAAATTGGCAAGCACTAAAGCCCTTTATCGAGAGCAGCATCGAGCGTGAGATAGTCCTAGTCTATCCCGAGAAGTATTTCCGAGTGATCCTCAAAAGCATCTCCGAAGTCAATGACTACCGCCAATACCGGAATCTGCTCTTTATCGGAGATCTTCAGAGCGATGGCGGCGTCTCAAACTTCATGAGGGAAAGCCTTGCCGGAGATTTCATCAGCCGTGTGGAGCAAAGCGGGGGGGATCTCTTTGTCGCGCGAAATTTCGCCAGCCGAGATCAATTGACTATGTATCTCATGGGCAGCAATCCCCTAAACCTAGAGAGAGTTGGCGCCATCCAGAGCGACAAGATCTTTGAGCTGCTCATCACCCGATATTCCCAAAGACAGGGCTATCAGGCATATCAACAGCCGGTGATCCCAAGCTCCTTCTTTGAGCCATATCCATTTGAGATGAAGATCCCAAACAACTACCAATTGTATTCAAACGATCGCGTGGGGAGTTTTCTTTCCTTCATCTATCGCGCTCGCATGCAAGATAGAGAGATCCCGGATAAATACATCAATATATATCATGAAGAGATGCCGGAAGACATCATCGATCATGACTGGCTGATCTCTCGGCGCCAAATGCTGGGAGAGAAGTATTTTGAAGGAGATGTCTTTGATGAAGAGGTCATCCGCAAAGAGCAAGCCCGCTTGGCAGATCATGATGTCCATCGCATCGTGGGCGCTTGGAAGAATGAAAAGCACCTCATCGGCGGCGCCTTCCAAAGCTATGCCTTTTGGCATGACGGCAAAGCGTATATCGTGGACAATATAGTATATTTCCCGGCAGGAGATAAACTGCCCATCCTGGTGGAACTCTATGCGATATCCTCCAGCATCAAGATCAAATGAAGCTTCAAAGAATCCTATCTTTAGTCCTGCTTCTGGCGGTGGGAGCATGTGCCACGATTCCTCTTGAGCCTCAGCCCAAAGCTCCCGCTGAGGATCTTTCTCAGCCAAATCCCGCTTCCATGTATTTCTTTTCGGCTGGATCATTTCTGTATTACTCAGGAGATTTTGCCGGCGCAGACCAAGTTCTCACCCTTGCCTTGGCGCATGACCCCGCCAGTTTTCAGATCCGCAAATTACTCTTGGTAAATAGCCTTAGATGGTATCTCACGGCAGAGGATGAGCTCTCTGCAGAGCGGGCAGAGAGCATGCTAAAGCTTGCCAAAATTTCCTACGACTTCGATGAAGAGATGCTGATCCTCGCCTATAGCGCATATCGCAATCTTGAGGATCCCGAAGGTGTAGCATGGGCGCTGTCTCGCTTAAAAGCCGAGCATCCGCGTCCCCAAGTGTATATCTGGGAATATCTTCACCTTGCAGATCTGGGAGAGCTGCCCCCAATTTCGCTTTTGGAAAAAGCACTTAGCTATCCGGATCGCGCCCCGCAGATCGACTATATCGTATCAAGCCTATATATTCAGAGGGATCCCAATCGTGCTCTAGAGATTTTGGAAGCCGCGGAGCGGGACGCAAGCGCCGATTTCCAGCTCATCCGGCTCTATCGACATTTGGGCATGATCAAAGAACTCAATGACCATTTCGCCCAATACAGCTATCCCGAAGCCAAAGAATCCATGGGGCAATATCTGATGTTGTGCTATGAAAGCGGACTAGACTCTTTGGTGACAAAGAGATTGCCGGAGCTTCTGGAAACAGGAGATGCAGAGCTTTTGGAGATCTTTGCCTACATAGCATTTATGACAGAGGATACAGGCTCCTTGGCGGATCTGGCTGACTTTCTTTCAGAGAAAATAGCAGTCCCACAGGAGGACAGCAAGATAGTGGCGATCTTGGCCCTAAGCTCAATCAAAGATCCCGATCTCGCCATTTCCGATGAGCTTTGGGCAAGGATCTATCGGATCCAAGACCTCATCCAAGCCTCATTTATCTATGTCTCCCAAGAGAGATATAGTGAGGATCGGGCAAATGCCTATCAAAATGCCTTTCGTGATCTGCATGAGGCTGTCCTCAAAGCGCCTTTACCACCCAAAATGAAGAATTTCATGAAGGACCACTCCGCCAGCCTCGCCGGGATCTATGATGCTGATAGCCAAAGCGCCATTGATCTCGCGGAGGATCTGATCTCGCGTGGGCATGGCGGCAGAGAGGATTTTGATCTTGTCATGGATCACTACATGCTCAGAGGAGATATTCCGGCGCAGATGCGCATCCTACGTAAAGCACTCCAGAGATTTCCCAAAGATCCTGTCGTCAAAAACAATCTTGGCTATCTCTTGCTCGATGATCCCTCCCGGCTTATCGAAGCGGAGCGTCTCATCACCGAAGCCTTAAGAGAGGATCCTGAAAACATCAGTTTTTTGGATTCCATGGCGTGGCTGCGATATCAAAAGGGAGAATATCAAAAAGCGTTGGACTATGTTCCGCGGCTTTTGGCATATGATCAGCCCAATGCTGAGCTTTTTTACCATATCGGGATGATATTTGTAAAAAATGGTGAGCTTGAAGAAGCCCACAAATATCTCAGCCAAGCTCTAGAGCTTCCCGACCCTGCATATTATCACGAACGATCTCAGATAGCCCTTCGGGATCTGGAAGAGGGGCGTAACTGAAGATGATCAAAGCAGAAGATATCTATTGCGGCTATCCTGAAAACGAAGTTCTGCGCGGAGTAACACTCAAGATTCCCGCTTCAGGCTTCACGGCTCTTTTGGGACCCAATGGCGCCGGAAAGTCCACCCTACTCTATGCCCTGATGGGATACCTGAAGATCCAAAAAGGCAAGATCCGGATCATGGGAAAAGATCTATATGAGATGGGCAAAGATGAGCTTGCCAAGATCATCGCCTATATTCCCCAAGAAATCCATAGTGAATTTGACTATAGTGTCTTGGATACCGTATTGATGGGGCGCTATCCCTTCATGGACTTCCTGGGCTCATATTCTCAAGCTGATATCCACAAGGCAGAATCCACCCTGCATCTTCTCAATCTATGGGATCTTAGAAATCGCTATGTCCAAGAGCTCAGCGGCGGCGAAAAACAGAGAGTATACATAGCCCGAGCCTTGGTCCAAGAAACTCCCTATATCTTCTTGGATGAAAGCCTTTCGCAGCTTGATATCAACTATCAATTGGAGATCATGCGCCTTCTAAAGAAGATCTGCGCACAGCAGGACAAAAGCATCGTCCTCATCTCCCACAACCTCAATCTGTCGGCAAACTACGCTGACACCTTGATCTTCCTCAAAGAGGGCAAGATCTTAGATCTGGGGACTCCAAACGAGATGATGCAGTCAGAAAAACTCAGTGAGCTATTTTCTGTGCCTCTGACCATCGGCATCAATCCGCTGACCAATATTAACAACATAATCTACCCCTGAGGTCATCATGAAATATGCCCTTATCGCCACTTTGATCATCATAATCCTGCTCAGCATCTTTACCTGCCCGGAAAAAAGCAGCATCGCCCGGGATGAATATGACGTAATCAGGGTGGTGGATGGAGATACCTTCATCGCCCGCATAGAAAACTCCGAGCAAAGAATCAGACTCATCGGAGTAGATAGTCCGAAATCCGTGCACCCAAACAAAGAAATGGAACACTATGCTCTGGAAGCAAGCGATTTTCTCAAAGAACTCCTATATTCAGAGCGTGTATTCTTTCGCTATGATCAAAACAACGCCGGCACAAATCATAAAGACCGCTATGGCAGGATCTTGGCTTATGCCTACAGGGCATCTGATTCTCTTTTTGTAAATCAAGAGATTATCCGCCAAGGCTATGGACACGCCTATACGAGCTATCCATTCACCCTGCAGGAAGACTTCTTGAAGCTCGAACGAGATGCCAGACTCGCTAAAAAAGGGCTTTGGGCAGATATGAACGAGCTGCCAGCTCAGAGCGATAGCGTGGTATATTACAATCCAGGAAGCACGAAATATCACCGTGCCGATTGCCGCTATACCGGAGAAAAAACGATTCAAATCCAGCTGGAAGATGCTCTGATCAAAAACTTCGAGCCCTGCAAAATATGCAAACCCTAAACGCAGTTCACAAAGCTGTAAGTCTATATTTTCTCACCCCTTGCACGCTCGACCGGTGAGCGACCGGTGAGGGGGGCATGAGCGAGCCATATTTTACAGGCACTTAGCCATAGCAAAATTGGGCAGTCATTCCATATCTTCACTACCAGCTAACATTAGTGGGCAGTCATTCCATATCTTCACTACCAGTTAATAAAGACCATTGCACGTAAAAATGGACAAGAAGTTTATCTAAATAATTCTTGA
>CALGPA010000036.1 GCA_937960795.1 uncultured bacterium
GAGCATTAATGGGAAAATACTCCATATGATGATGTGGATAATAGACAGCTCCGATGTCGGGAGGAGTGCCATCGGGGTCATATTGTGGCACACCATCTGTCTCAGGACAGCCGGCATTTATCAGGGGACTTTTCACTGTTTCATTCCAGACTAACTCATAGGAGCCGTCTGTGTCATCAATGTAAATCATAGGATCTCCATAAACAACGGTATCTGCATCCAAGTCTAGCGACGAGTTTTCAGCCAGAGGAGTTGTAAAATGCGAGTAGGCCACAGGAATTCTGTTTTCTCCAATCAAAACAAATGGTTCTCCACTAGTGTCCTGGATAATGAACGGATTACTTGACTCTCCAACAAACAGATTGTTCCGAAACACACTGATCCTATCAGATGCTGCATTAGCATTATCATTAAAGTACATTTTAACTATACTGCCGCACTGCAGAAAACTATTATTTGCGATTGATGCATCAACTCTATGGTTTATTTGTGAAGATGACTGGAACAGCAATACATTTTGAACATCCATAAAGATGTTGTTGCTAATCTTGTGTTCTGCGAGTGATGTGCTATTGTCATTCATCATTATAATGGCAGATGGGGGACTACTATCCGGCATGTCGTACTGGAACAAGTTGTTTTTCACCTGAGAATTTATTCTTTGCCACATGCACAAGGTTGATTTATTAAAAATGTTGCCATCAAAAACTGCTGTGCTGAATGTAGGCATAAACCCGCCAATGCCTACTTCTAAAAGATGGAATATGTTATTTGTGATGCAAATATTGTTCGCATGGATATGAGAAGTATTGAGATTCTCATTAGTTCCAAGGTGATCCACTGTATTATTGTTTATCGTGAGTGATCCGCAAGCGTAGTAACCCTTTATAACGAAACCAATTGAAGAATCCGGATTATTAGAAACCTCAAACCTTGATGAATCGATAATAATCTCCCCCATTGGAAATTGGTCATCTATATCGAGGTTTAGCGAAGTCCATAATCCACTAAAATAACAATTTCTTACTTCTAGCCTAAGTAAAGGGGATGTAACTACGTTTAGCCCTATTGATTCAGTATCTGATGATATGGGCTCAATCAAAATTCCATCTATCACAAAGACTGCATCATTATCTCCAATTACATCAATTGCAGTGGTTGAGTGGTCAGGAATTCTTAACCGAAACTGACTATTATTATCTGCATCTGAACGTAGGGTTAGATGTTGCACCAAATGCGAATCACCATTTACGTTTCTAAAGTTGACCACTAAACTTTCTCTGTAATCTTCATTTCCCATAACGATAACACAGACATTCGGACCGGAAGCATTATCGATATTATTGTCATCAAATGCGTGATCAATCGCATCCTGTATGTGCACATATGGATGTTGAGGGCTACCATTGGCGTATTGGGGATTCGCCGCTGCATTCACGTAAAGATTGTACGCTGAAAGTGCGTTGAATGTAAAGATCAAGACAAGTAGCGTAAGTACTAGCTTGACTCTGCTCATCACAAACCTGAGGATGGAATCACCCCCCTTTAGTGGGTAATTACTTGCTTTCATCATACCTCCTTTTAGGTGATGAATTGGATTCTATTTCCGGTGCGTGCACCGTGATAAATCTTCTTCAGTTATGCAAAAAAAGGTGAACTTCCAGTCTGCGAGATAAAAGTGCTAATTGGATCCTATCTCAATACAGATATTCCTACGACATAAGGCAGTGCAATTTTTGTCAAGCAGAATCGTGATTGTTTTCGTTTTTCCCATTTATCCAGCCAATCATGAATATCGTTTGATCCAATCGCATATATCTTGCATGTTTTAGGCAAAGCGTAATCAATGACTCCTGGATATGACGTTGACCCGCCTTGAGATGCTTTATCCGGAACATTGTGGATGTATACTATCCTGATAACGGAGAGGACATAGTATTACTGCAAAGCACAAGTGATCTATCCATATCATAGTTTATAAACATTGCCCCCACTTGGGATGGGTCGAAATTCGGTTTAGCGCTACTTTTCTTATAATAGGTTCTGACACATCTACAAAAACTGTGTAACCTTGATTAGTCAAGACATAGCACAAGTAGTACGCTTGTCCATTTTCATTGTCAATTGGCACATAAGCTATCCTTGGGTTAGTAGGTTTTACCTCTGCTCCATCAAAGACTTTTTCCTGAACCAAACTGATAGCTTGCTCCAAGCTTAGGTTGATCGAGATAGGATCAGAGCTGATGTCTACTGTACCGTTATTTACATTTAACTTTTGAGTGGCTAAGTTGTAAGAAATTCTCAAAGTTCCACCACCGCCTTCAATTGAGTAGCCATTGACCTTTTGCCAATAGATTGTACGGGATCCCAATTCGTTACTTACTACCTTACCACTTTTCAGTTGCCCATCCCTAGCAGAGATATATGGCATGACTTTCGAAACGACCTGATCAAACACACTGCGCATAAACAAAGTATCTTGGGGGGCTGTTACCTCAATGTCCATGAAATTGCCTGATATGGTCGAGAATTGCATACTTTGAAGGTTGTAGCCGATGTATCCCTCAAACCCAGTCTCAGCTTTAAAGCGTTCCGCCAATTGATTGAGTTCCTGGGTTTTGCGCGCGTGCTCTGCGGCATTGCTGGCATCTTCGCTGGCAAAGATTGCTGTACAGATCAGCAACAGCATGATCGTGATCATTGCTTTTGTTTTCATCTTTCTACTCCTTGATCGTTGATCGTGTATTAACTGCCCATAGGGCAGTATCTCCTTACTTTAAGTATTATAATAGCAAACAGCCTACCAGAGCTATGCCACTGATGGTGAAGCGTTTAGCCAATAGCAATGGGGCCAAGATAAGCACCGTAACAAGTATCAATAGCTTCGGACATCATGTCAAGCATATTGTTGGATCTATGCGGAGGAGGCTAATCTTTGTCATTTGGATAGTGCTTTTACGATATTGCCACATGGGCTTGCGCAAGATACGTGCTGCTCTAGACCGCCCAGACTAGGGGCGGTTTTTAGCCGCCGGCAAAACGCAGACAGAAGCTTGAGGTCTTCAGATGGATTCCGGATAAGCCTCACTCCGTTCGACTTTCCGGAATGACTAGTGTGGGCTGGTCGAGAAGATATGGAATAACTAATCTTAGGGTGGTGGTGAAGATATGGAATGGCTATTGTAGGGGCGGTTTTTTAGCCGCCCAACCGGGCAGGGAGTCGGGAAATGGTTCTCAAGCTTATAAGCCCTCTCAACCAATTCGTGATAATTAGTGCAAACTCGTGGACAGCTTATGGATTCCGCGTCAAGCCCGGAATGACTAATGTGAGGCTGCTAGGTAGTTTCTATGGATTCCGGA
>CALGPA010000037.1 GCA_937960795.1 uncultured bacterium
TTAGTCATTCCGGAAAGTCGAACGTAGTGAGGCTTATCCGGAATCCATCTAAGCAGCTCAAGCTTATGTCTGCGTTTTGCCGGTGGCTAAAGACCACCGGAGATCATCTTTGCATTGTATAGCTTCGGAGTCCCTGCAAAATACTCAATTCACACCCTTCATATTGGCTACACAATATTCACAAAAACCGGCAGGTCAATCACATCCAGCCGATATACAGCTTCTGCACCGAGATCTTCCCAGAGCCATGTTTCACATGAAACAATGCAGCGGCTCAGCACGGCAGAGATCCCCCCAACAGCCGTGAAATACACAGCCCCATATTTCCGAATCAGGGCAGCTGTCTCATCCGAGCGCTCACCTTTGCCGATCATCACCTTGAGTCCGCTCGCCAGCATCTCCTGCGTATATGGGTCCATTCTGGAACTCGTTGTAGGTCCCACCGCTCCACAAATCTTTCCTTTGGCAGCAGGGCTGGGTCCGCAGTAGAAGATAGTGATGGTCTTAAGATCTATCGGCAGAGGCTCGCCCTTGCGGATGAGCTCAAGCAGTCTCTTGTGCGCCTGATCGCGAGCGGTATATAGAGTTCCACTGAGTAAGACCTTGTCGTTTGGCTTCAGCGTCCTGATCTCAGCTTCGCTTAATGGGAGATTGAGCTTTATCTCTTTCATTATAGGATGATCTCCTTATGCCGATGCGCATGGCATTGGATATTTACTGCCACCGGTAAGCTGGCAATATGGCATGGAGCGTCGATGATGCGGGCTGAGAGAACTGTCGTCCTGCCACCATAACCCTGTGCACCGCAGCCTTCGTGGTTTATCTTGCGCACGATGCGCCTCTCAAGCTCAGCATAACGCGGATCGGAATGCTCTCCCTCAAGGCTCAGAAACAGCGCCTTCTTTGCTAATAGGGGTGCAGTTTCAAAATTACCGCCGATTCCTATACCCAAGATCAGTGGAGGACAGGGGCGAGATCCGGCAGTAATCACGCCTTCCGTGATAAAATCAAGGATAGAATCCACATTCGAGGAGGGGCTCATCATCTTCATAAAACTCATGTTTTCGGCACCGCCACCTTTTTGAGCAACTAAAAGTCTCAGTTTGTCACCCGGCACGATTTCTGTGTGAATCACAGCCGGGCTGTTATCTCGGCTATTAACTCGGTCAAAGAGCGGCTCCAGGACGATGCTCGCCCGCAGTGGACAGTCGCGTTGCGCGTCACGTGTGGCAACTTGGATGGAGGCGTCCAATGCTTTTCCATACAGATGAATTTCTTCGCCGATCTCGGCAAAAACGACCGTGCTGCCGGTATCTTGGCAGAGGGGGATCCTGTCTTCAGCGGCATAGCGGTGATTCGAAAGGATCATGCCCAAGATTTCTTGAGGCAAAGCTTTGGTCTCGGCTTGCTGCGCTTTTTGGATCAAGTCATGCAGCATGGGATCACACTCAAAGGTGATCTTGCAGATGGCGTCATAGACGGCTTGGTAGATCAGATCAGTATTAAGATGTCGCATTTATAGACCTTTCTTGCGCTTGATCATATATTGCAGCAGCAGATCCTGGATTGGCACGGCAGTGGAGACCGGATTGTAATCAATCTCCATCTGGTGACAGGCGTCCTTGAGCTTTGAATAAAATTCATCATAGCGCCGCTGGTATTCTGCCTTAAGCTGCCAAGGATTGACTGTGAGGCGCTCATTGGTTTCGCTATCGACAAAGACGGTCTCGCGCTTGAAATCCAGATTCTGCTCTTTGGGGTCAAAGATGTGGAAGACTATGAGCTCATGACGGTGGTTGCGAAAGTGTTTTAGCGCTTGAATGATCTTGTCGTCATCATCCATGAGATCTGAGATTAGGATGATTAGGCTGCGCTTCTTGATCATCTCGGCGATCTCATGCAGAGGGGAGAGGATGTCCGTGCTCTCATCCGGGCTTAGCTGTACCAAGCGCGCAAAAATCTGCGCCGTGTATGACTTGAAGGCTTTGGGCGCAAGCTGAGATGTGATCCTGTGGTGAAAAGTATAGAGGCCCACGGCGTCTTTTTGTCCGATCATCAGCCACGCCAAGGATGCAGCCAGTCGCTTTGCGTAGTCCATCTTAGTCTCATTTGCGGAGGTGTAAAACATTGATTTGCTATGGTCGAGAAGCAGATAGCAGCGCAGATTGGTCTCTTCCTCATAGCGCTTTACATAGTATCTGCCGGTGCGCGCTACTATCTTCCAATCCACATTTTTGAGAGATTCTCCGGGATTATACTGGCGATGATCGGCAAATTCCACGCTAAAGCCATGGTAGGGGGACTTGTGGAGTCCGATCAAAAAGCCCTCCACAATCTGCTTGGCGCTCAGCTGTAAGCGGCTGAGCTGGGCTAGGGATTCATCAGTTAAAAGCTGCATCTACTTTTTCTTGGGTTTCCACAAAAGCGCGATCGGGATGATGACCAAGTAGGCAATCATCAGCAGGATCGGGGATATGGTGATCTCATTGAAGCTCATGATCACATATCCGATGATCAAGATGATGGCACTGATGATCAACAAGAGGTAGTTGAATTTTGTGAGACCGAGTCTATCTTGTTCTTTCTTTGGCATGACGGCTCCTTTTTTTGGTAGCTATGAATTATGGTTCTATCTTTAGTATTACTACAGATTTTGTCAATCACTTTTTTGAATATTTTGATAGCATTCGCTGATTTGCGTGTAAACGGTCTCAGAGAGCTCTGAGCGCGTTTTCTCATGCGGCTGGGCTATTGACTCTAAAAAATGAATTTCCACGCGGATTTTGTGGCCTAAGAGGGCCATGAAATGGGGGGCAAATGTCATATCACCATACCAGGCGACGCGGTCGCGGTTTGAGTCATTGATTGTTTTGCCATCTATATGAGTATATTTGATGCAAACCGGAAGGATCGGGCACTTTGCTTCGATGGCTATCTGAAACAGTGATCTGCGGAAAGTGCCCACTTTCTTGCCATCTGTGGAGGTGGCTTCCGGAAAAAGGACTACTTTAAGGCCGGCTCGGATTGCGCTGCTAAACTTGCGGATCTCTTCTTTGAGGCTGAGCGGATTTTTGCGGTCTGTATAAAGGGATCCTCCCAAGCGGGTGACAGAGCCGAGAAAGGGATTGTTTCCCATCTCGACAGAAGTGATGAAGCTGAGCTTTTCTAGCGAGCTGAGGGCGATGATATCAGTGTATGAGATGTGGTTTGAGACCAGCAGATAAGACGAATCTCGCATCTCTAAGAGCCGCTGATGATGAAAAGGATGAATCTCAAAGCGGAGGGATTTTTGGAATCTTTGGCAGATTCTGTGGGTATTCTGGATATTCTTTTGACGGCGGATGATGGGGTCTTTGCAGTTAAGGGCGATCCATTGGCCTTTGATGAAGAAATCCATGACATTGATCATGTTTAAAACGAGGTAATAAAGCTTTTTCATGCGGGGAAGTCGGCTTTAGTGATCTCGGGGTTTGCGCAGGGCTTTATCTTGGAGATTGCTGACATCCAAGAGGGTCAAGAAATCAATGCATTTGAAGCTTTTGTCCAGCGCGGGAGAGCCGCATACTTTCGCTCCGGCTTTGAGATATGAAGAGAGCAGTGAGGGCAGCATATCCTTCATCTGCGCGGCACTAAGCGGCTCGACATTTTGGCTGAGGATTTGGCGTTTCATGCCCGGCACGCGAAACTTTGTGCGGGGGCGGACGTGATGTTCGTGGCTGAGATGCCCGTTTTGCAGAAGGTAGTGGTAGATGCGCTGAATCTCTGCTTTGTTTGTCGTCTTGATGCTGGAGCAGCCGAAAAGATAGTTTGTGCCGCTTTCTTTGATATACTCGGTGATGCCTTCCCAGAGCAGGGCGATGGTAATGCCATTGCGATGTTCGGGATGCACGCAGGCTCGTCCCAGTTCAAGCTTGGTGCCGGGCAGGCGTTTGATCTGCTTCATGTGAAACTCAGTGGCAGTATACCATTTCTTGCCATAGAGTGAGGATTGCATCCGGTATGTGCCGATAAGGAGTCCGCTGCGTTTGTCGATGATGATGAGATGGTCGCAGAGCTTGTCAAATCTATCCTTGTCGATACCATTACGCTTGCGTTTTTTGAGCAGTTCTTCCAGAAAGACGTCGTGGCGCAGCTTGAGAGCTGCGTGAAGCTCTTCTTTGGAATCGGCAGTTTTAACGATGTAGTTCTTTTTTTCGATGAATATCGGGATGTGCGCCCGGAAGGATTTCATTCTGCTTCTTTTTAGAACTTTTTGGATCGCATTTATGGTAAGCTTTGGGCTCGTGACCTTCATCTACTATACATCCTCACTTAGAAAATTAGGTTTTTATCATAAGGCATTTAGCTAGATATTTTGTCAAGTCCAAAGTGTAAAGGGGATCTCATCGCTAACAAAAAGGGGATCTTCCAATTCTGAGGATCCCCATATCTTTGTAAAAGCCGGATCAGAAAAGCTTGAGCATACGACTGCGGTAGTTTATGCTAAAGGGTCTTTGGCTTAGCATCGGTTTGCCTAAAAGACCCGAGATTTCCACCTTGTATGCCTCAGACAGATGGCTGATATCTGAAAAGGCATAGCGCATCTTGCCAAAGTTCTCTCCATAAACCATGATCTCTTTGATCTCGGCAGATTGGATCTCGATCTCGCGGGCATCTGCGCCGATGAGAGTATCGGTTTCCACTGCGGAAATGAGATTTCCCAGACGCGGCATGAAGCTTTCGTCGAGGAGATTGCTTTGCGCTCCGGTGTCGATGCCCATCTTCAGATTAAGCTCACCGATCACGCAATCGATGATGGGGATGTGAGCCTGCAGTTCGAAGGGGATCTGCAGATTTGGGGCGGGAAGATTGTCTTGGGAGATGATGTTTCCGGCATCATCCAGTGCCCATAGGTGAATCTCTTGAGCTTCGTAATCGATGTATGTTTCATAGGGCTCAAGCTCTGCGTAGCTGATAAGGCCGGCAAAGGCTCTTTCCAGTTTGTTCTCAAGACTGCTCAGATCCATGCTGATGACGTCTTTATCGTGATATTCTCCTCCCGGCCATGCCATGTCTTCGATCCGCACCGAGCTCATGGAGCCCACCTTGCCGCCAACGCCGGAGGCGGTGCTAAATTTGATCTGACCTTCCTCTGGCTGATATTGGGAATTGAGCACAAAGACCGGGGCGCCGCTATCAAGGAGGAAATGCGCGGGCTCGCCATTGAGGCTGCCTTGGAGGAGGATCATATCATTGTGCAATTCAAAAGGGATCACAATATACTCCGAGACGGCTTGATTTGTTTCCTGGGAAATCCGGCGGACTTCCACGGCAAAGATGTTGCTTTCGCGAATCTCATCTGATGAGTCTATGACAAAATACATTTCACGTACTTCCCTTTCTCGTTCTACCAAAAGATTGTGCCGAGTTCCCGCAGGAAGCTTAGATGAGCCTTGGTAGCTGAGGATTTTTAGCTTTTCTTCGTTTCCGGCAAAAGCCTGCTGTAACACAGACATACTCATCTCTGTGGGAACTCCCGGGATCCGGTAGTCAGAAGATATGACATGCTCTGCTTTGGCAAGAGAATTTTGATTCCAGGCTTCGACAAAATCTGTGATCTGCGACGGAATCAGGTCGATATCCGCATAAAGTGCGCTTGAGATGATCATTATTAGGATAAGGGTGAAAGTCAGTTTCATTATGTTGCTCCTGTTTTCTTGATTTTGATTCGGTATATATGCAAGCGCTGTGCCAATCCTGCCTTGTGGGGGATAAGTACAATGCATAGGTTTAGTTACGTCATTATTGAGGGTATCTTCCGGGAATGAGCACCGCCTAAAATTATCATATTGATATGCTTTTATCTGATTTTGATATAGGCTTGGGCATGGCTTCTTTGAGGGTCTTGTGGAAAAAACCCGGATTTGTGACAGAAATGTGAACTATATAAGTATAGGGGCTGCTATAATGCTGGCTTTGCTTTTTTTATTGACAAAATCCTTGAGGGCAGATATTGTTGTTGTTACTGGAAATATGCCTAAATGGCAGATTTAATAAGGTCCTACGGAGTTTAGAATGAAGATACTTATCACAGGTGGCGCGGGCTTCATCGGTTCGCATTTGGCAGAACGCCTTTTATCAGATGGACATGAAGTCTATGCAATAGATAATCTTTCGACTGGACGCTTGGAGAACATCGAGACTTTTCGCTCAAATCCCAAGTTCCATTTTTTCACAGGCAGCATTCTGGATCGGGATTTGATGGATGAGCTGATCTCAAAGTGTAAACAGGTCTATCACTTGGCTGCGGCTGTGGGTGTGAAATACATCATTGAGAATCCACTGCTTTCGCTGAAGACCAATATTGTGGGCACAGATTATGTCTTGGAGCTCTGCAACAAGTATAAGGCCAAGGCCCTGATCACCTCCACCAGTGAGATCTATGGCAAGAGCGAGAAAGTGCCGTTTTCCGAGCAGGATGACCGGCTTTTGGGCTCCACTCACATCAGCAGATGGGGCTATAGTTGCTCCAAGGCTATAGACGAATTTATGGCCTTGGCTTTCCACCGCGAGAAGAAGCTTCCGGTGGTGATTGTGCGGTGTTTTAATACCGTGGGTCCGCGTCAGACCGGGCAATATGGCATGGTGCTTCCGAAGTTTATCAAAGCGGCTCTTTTGGATCAGCCCATTGTGGTTTATGGTTCCGGCAAGCAGACCCGCTGTTTTGCGGATGTATCCGACGTGGTCGAAGCTTTTGTGAAGCTGATGAACAGTCCGGAATGCGAAGGCGAGATCTTCAATGTCGGCACCACCGAATCGATCAGCATTGCGGAACTGGCAGAGAAGGTCAGAAGCATGTGCGACAGTAAGTCCAAGATCGAATACATGAGCTATGAGGCGGCATTTGAGGAAGGCTTTGAGGACATGATGAACCGCATGCCCGATCTGGATAAGATTCACGAGTATATCGGCTATGAACCCAAATATAAGCTGGACGACATCATCCAGCGTATGATCGATTATTATGAAAATTAGACTTAGTCTCAGCTTATTCTTGTTGCTCTTTGTGAGCTTGGCACTGGCGCAAAACATCAATATTGACGCGCTGAGCCTGAATTCGGTGAGCATCAGCGGATATGTGAGATCACCGGGTACCTACAAAGTCACTCGGGTGGACAGAATCTCGGATCTTGTGGATCAGGCGATGATTCCTCGGGATCTGGAGCTGCTCCGCACGCCCGCGCTTCCGCTTGAGGAAGACATCCTCAAAAAGACCCATCCGATTCCGGACTATCGTGAGCTTGAGGAAGAGGAAGCAGCGCTGCAGGGTCTGCGTCATGTGCGACTTCTGCGCGGCGGAGAAAGCAGAGAATATGATCTCATGAGCTTTCTGCGGCGGGGAGATCTCAGCCAAAATCCCATCTTGCGGGATGGGGATCACGTGCATGTTCCATATGCGGCTCAGAGCATCGAGATCCTGGGCGCAGTGGGAATGCCGGGGAAGCTGGAATATCGTGCGGGAGACAGCCTGGGCGACGTTCTGGAGCTGGCAGTCGGCACCACTTTGGGTGCGGATCTAAGTCGAGTGCGACTCAGTGTGTATCAGCCGAAAAATGGCGAATATACGAGTCAAAGCTTGGATCTTATTGCCAATCCCGAAGCCAAAGAGCGGGCGATTAATCCGCTTGATATTGTGATGGTTCCGCTATTGAAGCAGGCCAGGCATCGCCGGGTGAGCATCAGTGGCGAGGTCAAATCAGCGGGTGACTATGTCATCTCTGAGGAGACCGGGCTCTGGGACTTGATTCAGATGGCAGGCGGGCTCACAGAGGATGCCGATCCAAGCAACGCGGTGGTCCTAAACTCCGCTTTTAATGCCGAGCCTGATCCCGAATTTGAACGACTGCGGCAGCGCACGATGATGGATCTGACCCCCATCGAATATTCCTATCTGCGTAGCAAGACGCGGCAAGCCAAGGGCAGATATAGCGTAGATTTTGCGCGCATCATCAAAACTGAGGGCGCCGAAGGTGACATCATCCTGCGGGACAGTGATGTCGTCTGGATCCCCCAAAAGATGGATATGATCTGGGTGAGCGGGCAGGTCCGCAATCCCGGGCTAATCGCCTATAAACCGGGCGAAAACTGGAGCTACTACATCCGCCAAGCCGGAGGCTATGCAAACAATCGCAACCACTTGGGCATCCGCCTCATGCGTTCCGGCAGCGGAAACTGGGTCAAGGTTCGCAAAGACATGGAAGTCAATCCCGGAGATATGATCTTTGTGCCGGACAAGCTGGATCGCAGTCTCTGGACTGACATCAAGGATATCATAGGAGTTACCGCCTCCGCAATCACGATCTTAATCGGGGTGCAAAACCTCAGTAAATAAGGAGATTTTACAGATGAAAGTTCCCATGCTGGATTTACACGCACAATACGAAAAGCTGATGCCGGCAATTCGTGAGGAAATCGACAAAGTATTTGCATCCCATCATTATATCATGGGTGCCCAGGTCAAAGAACTTGAAGAGAAGATGCAGGACTATCTGGGCATAAAGCACGCCATTGGCTGCGCTTCCGGAACGGACGCTTTGGTGCTGGCGGTCAAGGCATTGGGCATCGGAGAAGGGGATGAGATCATCACCACTCCATTCACCTTTTTTGCCACAGCATCCTCGATCTGGCGCAATCATGCCAAGCCCGTCTTTGCAGACATCGATCCCAAGACTTTCAACCTGGATCCCAAGTCTGTGGAAAAAGCCATCACTCCTCGCACTAAGGCGATCATGCCGGTGCACCTTTTTGGACAATGCTCGGACATGGATGCCATCATGGAGATCGCGGCTAAGCACAATCTTAAGGTGATCGAAGACAATGCCCAAGGCATTGGCTCCACCTGGAATGGCAAGATGAGCTGTGCTTATGGTGACATCGGAACTCTATCCTTTTTCCCCAGCAAGAATCTGGGCGCGATGGGTGATGGGGGCATGTGTCTGACCAACGATGATGAGCTTGCTGTGGCGCTACGGCAATTGCGGGTTCATGGCGAAGGTCCCAAGTATTATCACAAGTGTGTGGGGCTCAATAGCCGCTTGGACACCTTGCAGGCTGCTGTGCTCCTGAAGAAGCTGGATCATCTGGCATCCTGGAGCGAGAGCCGTCGGGCAAATGCCAAATATTATGACGAGCATCTGGCAGGCGTGGGAGATCTGAAGACCCCATATATCGATCCCAAAGCTGTGAGCATCTACAATCAATATACTCTGATCAGTTCGCGTCGGGATGAGCTCTTGGCGCATCTGCAAGCCCAAGACATCGGCTGCGCAGTCTACTATCCTCTGCCTCTGCATCTGCAAGAATGCTTTGTGGATCTGGGCTACAAAGAGGGTGATCTCCCGGTCTCTGAAGAGCTTGCCCGGAAAGTGCTCTCGATTCCAATCTATCCGGAATTGACCCGCGAGATGCAAGACCGAGTGATCTCAATCATCAAAGAATTTTTTGCCTAAAGGAGCATGAATGCGATATATAGTATGTATCAAACAAGTGCCTGACACCACCGATATCAAGATCGATCCTGTGACTAATACCCTCATCCGTGAGGGAGTTCAGAGCATACTCAATCCCTTCGACAGCTATGCGATCGAAGAAGCGGTGCGCCTCAAGGAAGCGCACGGGGGCACGGTGACAGCCATTAGCATGGGTCCGCCTCAGGTGGAATCCACCCTCAGAGAAGCGGTGTCACTAGGTGTCGATGAGATCATCCTACTCTCAGATCGCAGCTTTGCCGGAGCGGACACTTGGGCTACGAGCTATACCCTGGCTAAGGCCATCGAAAAGCTTGGTGAATATAGCCTGATCCTCACCGGTCAACAAGCCATCGATGGAGACACGGCGCAGGTGGGTCCCGGCATTGCCGCTCATCTGGAGATCCCGCAGACTTGCTTTGTCCGCAAGATTGAGAGCATCTCAAACTGCAAGGTCAGATTGCAGCGCCTCATGGAAGATGGCTTTGACACCATCGAGATGCAGCTTCCCGCCGTGATCTCGGTGGTCAAAGAGATCAATACTCCCCGTCTGCCATCCCTCAGGGGCAAGCGCAACGCTAAGAACGCCGAGTTGAAGGTGCTCAGTGCTGCTGATCTGGATGTCGAAGAGAGCAAGATCGGGCTCAATGGTTCACCCACTCAGGTGATGAACATCTTCAGTCCCAAACACGAAAAACAGGTCGAGCGCTTTGATGGAGATTCCGATGAAGCAGTGGATCTCATCGTCAAACGTTTGGACCAATTTACCAAGAGATAGACGATGCTAAGTTTTCCAAATATCAATCCTGAGATAGCCGGATTCTCGCTTTTTGGCTTGGATCTGCACATCCGGTGGTATGGGCTCTTCTATGTGCTGAGCTTTGTTTTGGCATATTTCCTATACCGTCCGCTTTTGAAATATAAGGATATCGAGCTCAAGCGCGATGCCTATGAATCCGTGATCTTCTATGTGATGCTTGGCGTGATCATCGGCGGTCGTCTGGGCTATGTCTTCTTTTACAATTTCCTGCACTACTTGAGCCATCCCTTTGCCATCTTTGCCGTCTGGGAAGGCGGCATGAGCTTCCATGGCGGGGCGCTTGGCGTGATCGTGGCAGGACTGCTATTTTGCCGCAAGCACAAGCTTCCCTTCATGCCGATGGCGGACGCGGCGATGCCTTTGGTGGCGATCGGTTTGGGTCTGGGGCGTCTGGGAAACTTCATCAATGCCGAGCTCTGGGGAACGCCGACCAATCTGCCTTGGGGCATGGTCTTTCCCGGAGCGGGTGATCTTGCGCGGCATCCCACCCAGATCTATGAGATGCTGGCAGAAGGCTTGCTCTTGGGCGTGGTCTCCTACATTATCCTCAGGAAGCGCATGCGTGATGGCTTTGGATTTTGGAGCTTCATCGGCGGCTATGGCATCCTCAGATTCCTCATTGAATTTGTGCGGGTGCCGGATGATCTGAGTTTCTATGAAGATTTTGGCTTCATCTTTGGCTTTATGAGCATCGGACAGTTTCTGTCGCTTCTGATGGTTGTTGCATCAGGCATCGGGATCTGGCATATGTATCGGAGGCGAGCATGAAGAGGTCGCTGATCCTTTTCTTGGTCTTGGCAGGGCTGCTTTTGGCATCCTGCTCATACCTCAAGCCCAATGATGAAGCGCGCTTAAGAGCAGAGCTTAGGAACTGGGAAAACTTCAGCGGCAGTGGGATCGTGGAGATCTCCGCCTTTGGCTTTAGCCTGCGTAAACCCTTTGTGATAGCGAAGAGTGCCGAGGAGATGCGCATGGACGTGATCGAGGGCGGCATTCTCGGCTCCGGCGGATCTCCCTTGATCAGCCTCTATCTCGGGCGCTATTTCTCGATGAATTCTCCTGCCATGCCGATTCTGGAAGCCTTGAATCTTCAGAACAAGATTCCTTCCGGAGCGATGGCTATCTTAAACACATCGGACTACCTCTTTGACCGCTATGGTGAAGAGATCATCCGCGAAAAAGCTATTCATAGAGACAGCCTCAGCGTTGTCTTCAAGAATGATTATAAATTGGATTCCATCGTCGATCGCAAATCAGGCGCTCGCTTGGATGCCAGATACACTTCCCGGGGCGAGCTGGACGAGATCGTACTGCGCGCCGGAGAGGGAGTTTCCGCCAAGCTCATCTTTGATGATCTCAGATATGAGAAAAGCTCGATCACAGCCCTGCCCCCAAAAGAACCGGGCGGCATGAATCTGATGGATCTCTTGCAAGAAGGCGGAGCATTTCAACTGCTAAAAGGACTATTAGGAAACTAGATGATTACACGCTACACCCTTCCCGAAATGGATCGCATCTGGACGCTGCAAAACCGCTATCAATGCTGGCTGGAAGTAGAGCTTGCCGCCGCCAAAGCCATGCACGAGATGGGCATCATTCCCGCCCGAGAATACCACGAGATCGTCGAAAAGGCGGATTTTGACGTGGATCGCATCGGCGAGATCGAAGAAGTCACTCGTCACGACGTGATCGCCTTTCTCACCAATGTCGCCGAATATGTGGGACCCGCTTCCCGTTGGATTCACTATGGAATGACCTCCTCAGATGTGCTGGATACAGCCACGGCTTTGCAGCTCAAACAAGCCGGTGAGCTCATCCTCTCCGAGCTCTATCGCCTCAGTGAGACCCTCAAGCTCAAAGCGCGCGAACATCGCAAGACGCTCACCATGGGACGCAGCCACGGCATCCATGCCGAGCCGACCTCCTTCGGGCTCAAATTTGCCCTTTGGTATGATGAGACCCAGCGCAATATCCGTCGCTTGCAAGAAGCCATCCGCATCGTCAGCGTCGGCCAGATCTCCGGTGCCGTGGGAAACTATGCCCATCTCAGCCCGGAAGTGGAAGAGCGCGCCTGCCGTCACCTCGAGCTGGAACCGGTTAAGATCTCCACCCAGGTGATCCAGCGTGATCGTCATGCTCAGTTTATCTTCACCATCGCCCAGATCGGCTCCACCCTAGATAAGATCGCCGTCGAGATCCGCCACCTGCAGCGCACGGAAGTCGGTGAAGCAGAAGAAAACTTCTCCCGTGGCCAAAAAGGCAGCTCAGCGATGCCGCACAAACGCAATCCCATCCTCAGTGAACAGCTCAGTGGCCTAGCCCGCATCTTGCGTGCAAATGCCTCTGCCGCATTGGAGAACAACGCCCTTTGGCACGAACGCGACATCTCCCACAGCAGCGTGGAGCGCGTCATCTTGCCGGATAGCTCGATCCTGATTCACTACATGCTCGTCAAGAGCACCGCCATGATCGACAGCCTGGCAGTATATCCCGAGACTATGATAAAGAACGTGGAACTCACCGGCGGCTTGGTCTTTTCTCAAGCCCTGCTCTTGCATCTGGCAAATAGCGGCATGACCCGCGAGAAAGCTTATGCCCTCGTGCAAAGCGCCGCCATGAAATCCATCACCGAGCATGAAGACTTCAAGTCTCTCATCCTCGCCAGCCCCGAAATCCTCGATGCCCTCGGCGCGGAAGCCATTGCCACCATCTTCTCTTACGACCGCTATCTGGAAAATGTGGATCACATCTACCGCCGCTGCGGCATCGACTAAGAAAAGGAAGCTATCATGAAAAAACTAGTTCTTATTCTGCTGATCTCAATCGCCATCCTCCCGGTCTTCGCCCAAGGCGCGGATCGCATCCTCGGACTATGGTTCAATGGCGAAAAAAGCAGCAAGATCGAGATCTCCCAAGCCGAAGACGGCAGCTACGTGGGCAAGATCGTCTGGCTGAAAGAACCCCTAGACAAAGCCGAAAAGCCCAAAACCGACAACAAAAACCCCAATAAAGAGCTCAGAAACCGTCCCTTGATGGAGCTGCAAGTGCTCTCTGGACTCAGCTACGACGGCAAAGGAAAATACTCCGGCGGCAGAATCTATGACCCCAAAAGCGGCAAGACCTACTCCGCCAAAGCTGAAATGCTAAACAACAATACCCTTGCCCTCAGAGGATTCATCGGCATCTCCCTGGCGGGACGCACCGACACCTGGATCCGCACTACCAACTGATCCTTTTAATGTAACAACGACAGGGCGGGGCTAGCTCCGCCCTTTTGTGTTTAAAGTCCCAAAATTCACATCCACAGGAGATCCGACATGACCAGATACATCCTCTCAGAAGGCGATGTCCTTCGCAAACTCAAGAAGATCCAATATCGCAGCCAGATCCCCCCGCTGCTCTTCATCGCCGTATCATTCTGGCTTTCCATCACCTTCGGCCACATCGCCCCGCTTCGGATCATTTCCCTCATCCTCACAGCTCTGGGGCTGATCGCCTTCTTCTTTATTGCTCTAAAATTCCGTTTTCGCAATCGCATTCTTGCCCCGGATGCTCATAGCATCTATCTGCCCATCTCCGGCAAAGTTCATGAGATCATTTCCGAGGCAGACAGACAGATCATCACGATCTCCAAAGGACGCTTTGACCCCGTGGAAATCCGCTGTCCCGCAGATGCTTGCATCCGCGAAGCGGGGGAGCTCTTCCTCCCCGATGAGAAGATCCGCATCAGCTTCATAGCCGAGCGCATTATCCGCATCGATGATGCCCGCATGAAAGCCGGTGAAGTGCTTGCCCTGATGATTGGCAAAGGTATGTGCCAGATCACGATGCCGCCGGATATCCCCCTGCTCCTGAAAGCCGGCGACGAATGCCACGCCGGAGAAAGCCGCATCTGCATCCTCAAAGAGCTTAGCCTCCAAGCTTAGTAATCTCCCAAATCCCAAGCCCTTGCCCGGATAGTCCGGGCTTTTTTTATGGGCAGCAAAGCCGCTTCAAATCGGGAAATTATCCAAAACAAGACACTAATATGCTCATCACCTCAGATGGCAGCCTGACGATCGCAGATGAGATAACTCTAACTGTGAAAAATGGCGCTAATACGAGCGAGGGCGATGATAGCGATCTTGTGGTAGACGGCAGCCTTACAATAAATGGAACCCTGCTCCTAGGCAGCTCTGCCACCGTGAAAATTACGAACACCGGTAGTCTAAGCAAAGGTGAGAATGGCAGCATTAGTCCCGGAGTAGCATCGAATTTCATCAGTGATTCTGATAGTGCCAACTACACTAATTTCGGAGTGGATGGCTATAGCTCCGTCAGCGTCCGCTACTTGAAGTTTCCGCCCACAAATAAGCTCATCAATTCCTTTAGTGTCAGCGTCTCAACCCCTTCAAACATGCCCCAACACATCAACAGACAGTGGCAGATATCCGGCACTGCCCAGGATGCGGCAGCTCCCAAAAGCATGACCTTCTACTGGAACGCTACGGATGATAACAGCTACGACTGGATAGCCAATGACGCGACTCCCGTTGTGTATTTTGGCGAAAATGTCTACACTCCAGAAAATGACTACGACGTCACCAGCGATCAGCGCTGGGTAACCGTCGAATACACTTTTGCCACAGGCACTAAAGATAGCTCCTCAGAGACCGCAAAGATTGGCAGAGACGGGGCCCAGACCCTCCCCGTGGAGCTTTCGGCATTTAACGCACAGTCCTATCAGGGACGCTCGA